>CAZHMV010000051.1:0-33392 GCA_964532665.1 uncultured Anaerolineales bacterium | reverse complement strand
GTCCAGGGGCAGCCGGCCATCTGATAGACTTCTGTTTCGCCTTATGTTACAATACCGGTGGCTAGTCACCCTCCCGCAGGTTGCAATGAATGATGCTTCTGCCGCTGAGACGAGGTCTTAGGCAGCAATCCTTGGCGAAAGAAGGTCCAAACCTGCGGGAGGGTGGCTGAGTAGTGACCAATGCCGGCCAAAGGACGTAAGCAAGGCACGAGCCGGAGGAAGTGAATGGCCTGGATCGAAGTAATCGACGAATCAGAAGCCGAGGGAGACCTGGCAGAACAATACAGCAAACTCATCGAGCCGTGGGGCGGAGTGGATCACATTCTGACGATCCACAGCCTGCACCGTGAGTCGCTGGCAGCCCACGTGCACCTGTACAAAACGCTCATGTACGGCAAGGGGCCGCTCAGGCGTGTGCAGCGCGAGATGATCGCCGTGGTGGCTTCGGCTGCCAACCAGTGCCACTACTGAGTGACACACCACGGGGCGGGTCTCCGCAGGTTGACCAAAGATGATGCGCTGGTCCAGCAACTGATCGACGACTATCGGCAGGCCGAGATCAGCGACAGGGATCGCGCCATGCTGGACTACGTCGTCAAGCTCACGCTGGAGCCGTGGAACATGGCACAGGACGACGTGGAGCGGCTGAGGCAGGCCGGCTTCACCGACCGCGAAATCCTGGACATCAACCAGATCACGGGCTACTACGCCTACGTCAACCGCCTGGCCGACGGGCTGGGCGTCGAGCTGGAGCCGTTTTGGGAACACAGTAACCAGTAATCAGTGATCAGTGATCAGTGATCAGTCAACATGCCCCTACGGGGCTCCATGAAGCATAAAAGTTGACGATAATCCATTTTTACAGTAGTGGTCTGATTACTGATTACTGATCACTGATCACTGATCACTGAAAACTGAGCAGAGGACGACGAGAATGAAAACAGTCACTTTGGACGGCGAGCACCTGACCATCGAAGACGTGGTCGCGGTGGCGTGCCAGCCGGCGATTCGCGTCGAGATCAGCGATGAGGCCCAAGCGCGTGTCGCGCGGTCGCGGGCGGCTGTGGAGCAGTTTGTCGAGGGGGGCGACGTGGTCTATGGCATCACCACCGGCTTCGGCCACTTCCGCGACCGGCAAATCGGCCCCGACGAGACCGCCGCATTGCAGCGAAACCTGATCCGCAGCCATGCCGCCGGCGTCGGCCCCCACCTCCCCGAGGAGGCGGTCCGCGCCGTGATGGTGGTTCGGGCCAACACGTTGGCCAAGGGTTACTCCGGCCTCCGCCCCGAAACGCTCCAAACCCTGATCGACATGCTCAACCGGGGTGTCCATCCTGTCATTCCCGAGCAGGGCTCCCTGGGCACCAGCGGCGACCTGGCACCGCTGGCCCACATGGCGCTGGTCCTGATCGGTGAAGGGGAGGCCACGTTCGAAGGCGAGACGCTCCCTGGTGGTGAGGCCCTGGCGCGGGCCGGCATCGAACCGGTAGAACTGGTGGCCAAGGAGGGGCTGGCGCTGGTGAACGGCACGGCGTTCATGGCCGGCCTCGGCACACTGGTCACTCACGGTGCTTCCAACCTGGTCCGCGCCGCCGACATCGCCGGCGCGCTCAGCCTGGAGGCCCTTAACGGCTCCACCGACCCCTTCGATCCCCGCATCCAGGCCGTACGACCCCATCCCAGGCAGATCGAAGCCGCCGACTACATTCGCAAGCTGCTGGATGGGAGCCAGTTCATCCGAAGCGAACATGACCCCCGGCGGGTGCAGGATGCCTACTCGCTGCGTTGCATTCCCCAGGTGCATGGTGCCGTCCACGACGCCGTCGCTTATGCCCGCTGGGCGCTGGAGATCGAAATCAACTCGGCGACGGACAACCCGTTGATTTTCTGGGAAGAGGACGAGCCGCTGGCCCTGTCGGGAGGTAACTTTCACGGCGAGCTGATGGCTATGTCGATGGACTACCTGGCCATGGGGCTGACGGAACTGGGTAATATCTCCGAGCGCCGGCTGAACCGCCTGGTGGACGCCGACCTGAACGGCGGCCTGCTGCCCGATTTCCTGACTGAGCACGGCGGCCTGAACTCCGGTTTCATGATCGCCCACTACACGGCCGCCGCCCTGACTTCGGAGAACAAGGTGCTGGCCCACCCCGCCTGCGCCGATACCGTGCCCACTTCGGCCAACACCGAGGATCACCAGAGCATGGGCGGCACTGCTGTGCGCCACGCGCGGGACGTGCTCGCCAATGTTGAGACCATCGTTGGCCTGGAACTCTTCGCCGCCGCCCAGTCCATCGACTTTCGCCGGCGCGACATGGCCGGCCAGCCCCGTCTCGGCGTGGGCACTGCCCCGGTGTACGAGCTGATCCGCCGGCACGTTCCCTTCATCGAACACGATATTGTCATGTACCCCCTCATCGACACCATGCGTCGGCTGGTTCGGGACGGCCGCATCAGCCAGGCCGCAGCGCACGCAGTGGACAGGGCCGCCAGCTTTGGAGCCTGATTGAAAGACAAGTATAATTGATCGTTGGAGGTATGATCGAACCACGAATGCTGGAGAAACTGGAGCGCGTCGAGCAGCGCTACGAAGAACTGAATCGCCTGATGGCTACACCAGAGGTGGCCACCGACCCGGCCAGGATTCGGCAGTATGCGCAGGAGCAGGCCGAGATTCAGGGCCTGGTTGAGGCCTTTCGCGAGTATCGCGCCGTCAGCCGGGAGTTGGAAGACACCCAGGAGATGCTGGAGGACAGCCTGAGCGGCGAGATGCGCGTGCTCGTGGAAGAAGAGATTAACACGCTGTCCGCCCGGCGGGACAGGTTGTGGAAGCGACTGCGCCAGCTTCTGATCCCGAAGGACCCTCGGGACAGGAAAAACGTCATCATGGAAATCCGGGCCGGCACCGGCGGCGAGGAGGCCGCCCTGTTCGCCGCCGATCTCTACCGCATGTACCAACGCTACGCCGAGAACCACGGATGGAAGATCGAAGTCATCAGCTCCAATCTGACCGGCATCGGCGGCTTCAAGGAGATCATCTTCGAGGTGAAAGGGCGGGGCGCTTTCTCCCGGCTGAAGTATGAGAGCGGCGTCCACCGGGTGCAGCGTGTGCCGGAGACCGAAGCCAGTGGCCGCATCCACACTTCCACGGCCACCGTAGCCGTGCTCCCCGAAATGGACGAAATCGAGGTCAAGGTTGACCCCGGCGATCTACGGATCGACGTCTTCCGCTCCAGCGGCCCGGGCGGCCAGAGCGTCAACACGACGGACTCGGCGGTACGCGTCACCCACCTGCCCACAGGACTCGTCGTGTCCTGCCAGGATGAGAAGTCACAGCACCAGAATCGGGCCAAGGCCCTGCGCGTGCTACGCGCGCGGCTCTACCAGATTGAAGAAGACAGACGCCTGGCCGAGCTGGGTGCACAGCGCCGCTCGCAGGTGGGCACAGGCGAGCGAGCCGAAAAGATTCGCACCTATAATTTCCCACAGAACCGCGTCACTGATCACCGCATCGGCCTGACTTCCTACCAGTTGGAGCGCGTGCTGGACGGCGAGATCGATGAGTTCATCGATGAACTCAGCACCCAGGAGCAGGCGGAAAGGCTTCAGGAACTGGAACTGGCGTGAACCCCGTCGCACGCGCGTCCCAGCCGGCAGCGGTCCCCACTCGGGCGGCTGCCTTTTTCTTAGCCGAAGGCGTCACCATCGCAGAGGCACTGCAGCAGGCAGTTGCCGTACTGCACGCGGCAGGCATCGACACTCCACGCCTTGACGCCGAGGTGCTGCTGGTCCATGCCCTGGGCATCAGCCGACCGGCGCTGCTGGCCCGCCTGCGCGACCCACTGCCGGCCACCGCCCACACTGCCTTCACCGAGCTGGTCAACCGCCGGCTGCACGACGAGCCTGTTGCCTACCTCACCAGCCACAAAGAATTCTACGGCCTGAACTTCTACGTCGATCACCGCGTCCTTATCCCTCGCCCGGAAACCGAACTCCTGGTGGAGCGCGCGCTCGCAATACGTAATATGCAGTATGCAGTGCAGCATTCGCAGCCGAGTATCGCTGATGTCGGAACCGGATCCGGCTGCATCGCTGTTGCATTAGCCGCGCATCTTCCAACGGCCAGGGTTTACGCAATCGACCTGTCGCCTGAGGTGCTGGATGTAGCTGGCGTCAACGTTGAGCGCCATGGAGTGGCCGAGGGGGTACGCCTGATACAGAGTGACCTGCTGGACGATCTCGAACCGGACCTGCGGTTTGACATCATCGTCGCCAATCTGCCGTATGTTGCAGAATCGGAAGTAGCGCAGTTGCTCCCGAGCGTTCGTGACTACGAACCCGTGGCGCAGGCACTGGCCGCCGGCCCGGACGGGCTCGACCTGATCCGCCGGCTGCTCGCCCAGGCCCCCGCGCGATTACGGCGTAGCGGCGTCATCCTGCTGGAGATTGGCGCAACGCAGGGTGCTGCGGTCTCGACGCTGGCCCGCCGGCATTTCCCCGACGCCGAGGTACAGGTGCTACAGGACCTGGCCGGCCTGGATCGGGTTGTGGAAATACTGACGTGAAATACCAACTGCTCGCTGTTGACCTGGACGGCACACTGATCGGCTCAGACCTGCAGGTGCTGCCGCATGATCGGGAGGCCATCACCCGGGCACGGGAGGCCGGCGTTCGCTTCACCATTGCCACCGGTCGTGGGTTTCCTGTGACCCAGAAATACGCCCGCGACCTGCATCTGGCAACGCCCGTCATTTGCTATCAGGGCGGGTTGATCAAAGACCCCAACTCCGGCGAAGTGCTGTACGAGGCCACCCTGCCCCCAGATGCCTACGCAGAAGCCGTTCAACTGGCCCTGGAACACAACCTGGACTTCCACGTCTACGTCGGCGACACCGTCTACCTGGCGGAGATGCGCCGATCACGCGCCTTTTACGATCGCTGGTTCGCACTTCCTTTCCAGCAGGTCCACGACTTGGTCACCGACCTCGATCATCCGCCGACGAAGTTCCTGATCACGGCCGAAGAGGAAGAGGCCGACGAGATCGAAAAGGCATGGAAAACCCACTTCGATGGCCGGCTGCAAATCGTCCGCTCTCACCCGCTGTTCGTCGAGGGTACGTCCCTGGGCGTCTCGAAGGGCCACGCCCTGGCTCGCCTGGCGGCCCATCTGGGCCTCGAGCGCGAAGCCGTAATCGCCGTGGGGGACAACGACAACGACCGCTCGATGATCGAGTGGGCCGGCCTGGGCGTCGCCATGGCAAGTGCCCCGTCCGACCTCCAGGCCGACGCCGACTATGTGGCGCCGGCGCAGTCGGAGGCCGGCGTGGCCCACGTGATTGAGCGGTTCGTGCTAAGGTGACTCGAAAGCATAGAGGTGTAAGGGCAAGACAAGTCGGGTTCCGTTCACACGATGTTGACAGCATAAAGGTTTTCAGCTATACTCAAATCGTCCCCCATCTCCCAATCCAGCCAAAGGTCCAGACAGATGTCCGAAGAGGAACACAAGCAAGGCAAAGAAATCCGCGAAGAGGCGCCGGTCTATTTTGAACGATACCAACAGGCGCGCGAAAAGTACCTGGCGGCCGAGCTACGCCGGGTAGACGAAGCTATCGGCCACAATGCAAACCGCATTCGGGACTTCCGCGCGGATATGGATCGACAGCTTGCAGGACTGCGATCTCAAATAGATCAGCGGTTCGAGGTAGTTGATCAACGGTTCGAGGTGGTTAACCAACGGTTCGAGGCAGTTGACCAACGGTTCGAGGCAGTTGACCAACGGTTCGAGGCGGTTGACCAACGGTTCGACAGTCTGGAACATCAGTTAGACCAACGCTTTGCCACGTTGGAACGCCAAATGGACCAGCGGTTCAGCACTCTTGAACGTCAAATAGACCAGCGGTTCAGCGACTCAGAAGATCGAGAAGACCAGCGGTTCAAGTCAGTGGATCAGCAATTCAAGTCAGTGGATCAGCAATTCAAGTCAGTGGATCAGCAATTCAAGTCAGTGGATCAGCAGTTCAAGGACCTCAAAGAGTACCTCCAGAGAAGGGATCGGTGGATTCAGGCCTTCGCCGCCCTGGTCCTCGCCTCGCAGGCCGCCATTTTTGCGATGCTGGCGAAGCTACTGATCGGATGATATAAGTAAGCTCACCTTGACTGCCGTGGTCAAGCCTGAACCGGTCGTTAGACCTCCTAATGGCAACTGAAACCAACGTTGCGCCGGCCAACTCACCCGACAGCATCCTGCTCGCAGCGGAAATCCTGAACGCCGGCGGGCTCGTCGCTTTCCCAACGGACACCGTCTACGGCGTGGCGGCTCACGGCCTTCAGCCCGAAGCCATCCGCCGGCTCTACCAGGCCAAGCAGCGATCGTACAGCAACCCGATTGCCCTGCTGGTGGCCGATGCCGGCGACCTCCGCCGCGTCGCACGAGATGTGCCAGACAGCGCGTGGCTCCTCGCCGAACGTTTCTGGCCCGGCGCCCTGACTCTGGTCGTCCCCCGCGCCGACGACCTGCCGACGATTCTCACTGCCGGCGGCGACAGCGTGGCCGTGCGTATGCCGGATCACCCCATTGCCCTGGGTGTCATCGAGGCCGCCGGCGCGCCCCTGGCCACCACCAGCGCCAACCTGTCCGGCAGCCCCGACCCAATCACAGCCGGCGACGTCCTGCGCGACCTGGGCGGCCGCATCGACCTGGTGCTCGATGGCGGAGCCTGCCCCGGCGGTATCCCATCCACTGTGCTTGACCTGACAACGAAGCCGGCGGTGATCCGACGTCAAGGTCCCATTGACCGCAAGACGCTGAGGGAGGCACTCGGTGACACCATCATTTGAGATTGTCGCCCATCGCGGTGTTCCCAATTGAGAGATGGTTATCGGCATCGACGCCAGCCGGACCGCTGGAAGAAACCGGACTGGCACAGAGAACTACGCGCTACACCTCATCCGGGCCATGGTCGCCGAAGCCGACGCGCACGACTTCCGGCTGTACTTCAACGCGCCACCACCCGCCGGCCTCTTCCCGACATCGTCGCATCTCAGCTACCGTGTCATTCCCTGGCCTCGGCTCTGGACGCACGTGCGCCTCTCCCTGGAACTGACGCGCCGCCGGCCCGATGTCCTGTTCGTACCCAGCCACGTGATGCCTCTGGTCTGTCCGGTGCCAGCCATCGTCACCGTGCACGACCTGGGCTACCTGGCTTACCCCGAGGCGCACGGGCGCTTTGACCGCTGGTACCTGGACTGGACCACGCGCCGGCACATCCGCGTGGCCGCCCACCTCCTGGCCGACTCCGAAGCCACCCGCCAGGACCTGATTCGGCACTACGGCGCAGACCCCAACCGCATCACCGTCGTCTACCCCGGTCTCGATCCCGCATTCCGCCCGATAGACGACCCCGATCAACTGGCCACCGTGCAATCGCGCTATGGTATCAGTTCAGAATATCTCATCCACGTTGGCACCCTCCAACCCCGCAAGAACCTCGACCGACTCCTGGATGCCTTCGATCGAATTGACAATTCACAATTGACAATTGACAATTCACAATTCCAACTGGTCCTTGCCGGCAAATCTGGCTGGCTGGCCGGCGACCTCGTCGCCCGCGCCAGAGCCATGCCTGACCGCGTCCGGCTCCTGGGACACGTGGATCAGCAAGACCTGCCGGCCCTTATCTCCGGTGCTCGTGCCCTGGTGATGCCCAGCCTGTACGAAGGGTTCGGCTTCCCGGTCCTGGAAGCCATGGCCTGCGGAACCCCGGTGGTGGCTTCCAACGTCTCATCTCTGCCAGAAGTAGCCGGCGATGCCGCACTGCTCGTCGATCCACACGACACCGATGCCCTGGCCGATGCCCTGGCCCGCATCCTCACCGACGAGGGCCTGCGCGCGGAACTCCGCCGGCGCGGGCTCCAACGTGCCCGGCAGTTCACCTGGCAACGAGCTGCCAGACGGACCCTCACCATCCTGGAAAGTGTGGCAGGAATATGAACCACCCATCAGAACCACAGCAACCGGCGCATTCACAATTGACAATTGACAATTCACCATTGACAATTGATATCCTCGGCGTACAGATCGACAATGTGACGACTGAGCAGGCCCTCCAACGCATCGCCGGCTTCGTCGAGCAAGGAACGCCCCACCAGGTTGTGACCGTCAACCCCGAGTTTGTGATGACCGCTCAGCGGCTGCCCACGTTTCGGGATGCCATCAACCGGGCTGACCTGCGGATCCCTGACGGCGTAGGACTGCTGTGGGCCGCTCGCCGGCTGGGCACGCCGCTTCCGGAGCGCGTCGCCGGCTCCGACATGGTCCCCCTCATCGCGAAACGGGCGGCCCAGTTGGGACACCGGATCTTCCTGCTGGGCGCGGCCCCTGGCGTGGCAGAGAAAGCAGCCGCGCGGCTGGTCAGCACGGCGCCCGGCGTGATGATCGCCGGCACGTACGCCGGTTCGCCGGCTGTCGAAGAAGAAGATGAAATCATTGTGCTGATTCGGGCTGCCTCGCCCGACATCCTGTTCGTGGCCTACGGCGCACCGCAGCAGGATTTGTGGATCGCACGCAACCTGGATCGGTTGGAAGTACCTGTTGCCATGGGGGTGGGTGGCGCCTTCGACTTCCTGGCCGGCGTGAGCCGGCGTGCACCGGTGTGGGTCCAACGCCTCGGCTTCGAGTGGCTCTATCGGTTGGCGCGTGAGCCCTGGCGGTGGCGCCGGCAGTTGGACATTCCGCGCTTCATGTGGTACGTGATACTCGGCAGTTGAAACTGCACCAACCCTTGCGAAGCCGGCCTTCGCCGGCTGACGATTAGCCGGCGAAGGCCGGCTTCGCAAGGGTTGCCGCGATTTTAATCGCCGGTACACCAGGCACACCACGCCTTCTGGTAAGACCATGACTGACAACCAGCGACTACTCGATCTCATTCCTCGACTGGCCCACCAGACCGTGCTCGTCATCGGTGACCTGTTTCTGGACGAATACATTGTGGGGCAGGCCGAACGGCTGTCGCGCGAGGCGCCGATTCCGGTGCTGGGGTTCAGCCGGCGCTACTACCTGCCCGGCGGTGCTGCCAATCCGGCTCACAACATCGCTGCGCTGGGTGGGAAAGCCCACGTGCTGGGGATCATTGGCGACGACGGAGAGGGGAAACAGCTCGCACAAGCCCTGCAACAGGCCGGCATCGCCACCGACGGCGTGGTGGTGGATGCGAGCCGGCCAACCACACTGAAAACCCGTATCCTGGCCGAAGGCACGCGCCTGTTCCCCCAGCAAGTCGCTCGAATCGACCGCCAGGAGCGTCGGCCTGTCAGTGGGAACATTGAACGACGACTCATTGATCATCTACGCAATCTCACACCCGAGGTTGACGCGGTGCTGGTGTCTGACTACAAGACCGGAGTCGTCACGCCGGCCACTATCGAGGCAGCACGCTCTTCGGCGCGCCGGCACAACAAGCTGCTCACCGTTGACTCGCAGGGTGACCTCTACAACTTTGCCGGCTTCGACGTCGTGCGTGCCCACCGACGAGACGCCGAGGTGTCGCTGGGTCGGCGATTAGTCGAGGAGTCGGACTTCGAGGCCGCCGGCAGGCAACTGCGCGATGAACTCGGTGCCAACCTCGTCCTCATCAGCCGGGGGGAAGAGGGCATGTCACTCACCACTCCCGACAGTTATCACCACATTCCGGCTGCCAACCGCACGGACGTCTTCGATGTGACCGGTGCTGGTGACACCGTCATCGCTGTACTCACCCTGGCGGTGGCCGCCGGCGCCGACCCGGTAGATGCCGCCCGTCTGTCCAGCCACGCCGCCGGCCTGGTGATCCGCAAGCTGGGCAACGCCACCGTCACCCCCGACGAGCTTTGCCGGGCAGTTTTCCACGAATGATGAACGTTTCTGGGGATGCTTACTCCTCGAAATGGCCAAAACTGCATAACAGCGCCGTGTGCTTCTCGTATATACGGGCAAGGCTCACCCCAATCATCTGACAGGAGTTGCTACATGCGCCGTTCTCTGGTTGTTGTCTTCGCCCTGGTGGCCACACTCATCACCCTGCTCGGGTTAAGCCAGTCGGCTAGCAAAGCTGACCTGTGGGCCGCTGAAGATGGCACGTATACCGCCAGCGCCGACCACACGTTGGCTGTGCCGGCCATCGACCTGGGTGACGGCTGGCAGACCACCCTGCGAATCCAGAATACGGGGTCCGTGCCGACGTCAGCACGAATCGAATTCTTCGGTGCGGCTCATGCCGAGTGCCCTGCCATCCGCGAACCGCTGGCCGTGCAGTGTGTCGGCCCGATTCCAGCCGGTGCGGTGCAGACTTTCGACGTTAGCAGTGACCCGACGCTGGCCGAGGCGCGATCCGCCATCGTGCACTCGGCGCAGCCGGGGGATGTGGGCTGCGGTGCCACGTCTGGCGAGCCGCTGGCCGTCGTGGTGCGGAGAACGCGGATGAACATCGGCAAACAATTCGGAGGGACGAGTCACGTGGGGGGCGGCGGTCGGGAGACCTTGCCCAACAGGGGGGAGACCTTGCCCAACAGGGACAGTGAGGAGCCGGAGATCGCGAGCAGCGCATACGTCGGTGTTGCGCCGGCGGTGGCCGGCTTTTGGGATCGGGACCAGGGAGCATACGTCACCGTCATCCCGTGGGTCGAAACGTCGGACACCAGCCGGACAATCCTGCACGTGCAGAACATCGGCCTGGAATGCACCGGCGAGGTTGAGCTGGAGTTTATCTCCGGCTCAGCCTGCCTGCCCAGACAGGAAACCTTGCCGGCCATTCCCCCGGGGCGCTCAATCCGCGTGGACGTAGCCGAAAAAGTTGCGGGGGATCTCGGCGGTAGCGCGTGGATTCGATCGTCGCAACCCCTGGCCGTCGTGGTGGACCGGTGGCTGGATAACGGCACAATGCTTTCGACCCACGCCACCGGTCGAGCGGCTGCTCACCAGACTGTCGATGTCCCGCTGGTCTGGCAGGATAGCGACCGCTGGAATACTGCGACTCGGAACCAAAACGCCAGCACGCGGTTCACGGCGCTGGTGGGAATGACATATCGAACAGCCGAGATGACGCCGACGCTGGAAAGCCAGAGTGTGGTTTGCCCTGGGGGTAGTGCCTCAATCGATACGGCAACCGTTGACGGGCTCACACTGCCGTTCACGGGCACCGTCGCCCTGCGCTCCCTGGCCTTGGGCCCGGAGCAGCCCGAAATCCCGTCCCTCACTGCCGACGTGGATCTGTTGATTGCCGGCGGTGGTGCAGCGTATCACGCACCCAACCGGATCACGTCCACGCTCATCACGCCGGACATTGCTCTCCCCTGGCTGACCCGTGCCTACCACCCGCTGGCGGCGTCGCCGAGCCTGACGTACACATCGCGGATCGCCGTGGTGAACCAGGGTGAGGCCGGCGATGGCTTCATCAGCCTGGCGTTCTATGACCCGGATGGATCGCTCAGGACTTACCAGCCAGCGGCCTCCCTGGGCCCTCGCGCGATGCGCATCATCGATCTGGCAGATGTCTCAGCCCTGCCGGCCGGCTGGCACGGCAGTGCAATCCTGCAGTTTCTGAGCCTCGATCCGGGCGCCAGCGCCGCCGTCGCCGTGCTGGAAACAGCAGCCGGAGCATCGGGAGATGCGATGACTGGCTATGCCGGCATTGTCACAAACGTGCAGGCCCAGCCGACACCGACCCCCTCGCCGACAGCTACCGTCACACCAACCCCGACAGCTACCCCCGAACCCACTGCTACACCGTCGGCCACGCAACCAACTGCTCTCCCCAGCACGTACTTGCCCTTAATTCGTCGGCAACAGGTATCTTCTCAATAACCTGGGGTAGGGGCAGGCGCAAGGCCTGCCCAGCGGGGCGATCGCGATTTTACTCTAAACCCTCCAAATCCGCCAGATCCTGTAAACGCCCAGCCAATCTCTTGCTCTGCTTGAGATTCTCCAAATCGATGAAACTCATCTTTAGGCCACCGATTTCGACATCTATCCTTGACGCATAACAGCTTTCAAAGTCCATTCCTTTCAGGCCGATCAACAGATCAATCCGGCTGGGGGGAACTCCAAATTGAATAACAGTATCAGGCTCAAGAAAGTCCTCGGCTCGCAACCCGAGCGAGCCGAAACCGAATTGGTCCAGGGCTTTGACCATGTTTTCAGCATTCTCTCGGTCTAACCACAACCAGATATCAATATCATTGGTGTAGCGTGGATGACCATGAAACGCGACGGCGTATCCCCCAATGATGAGGTACCGCACATTATTGTCGTTTAATGATTCGATAAACTCTTTGAAGTCTTGGTTGAGTACCATATCGCCACGCGTGATATTCCTGTCTGATTTGCTCCAAAGTCGCCAGACGTTCCTGATAGGATTGTGTTTGCCAGTAGGCAAAATCCGACTTTTGCTCGCCGATGCGCATTTTTGTATATGTTTTGGACATTCTAAGCGTTGTGGCCATGACTCTTCACCTCATTGGGGCAGATCGTAAGCGACGACGGTGCCTGTTAGTGGGCCAGGAGGTTGTGTCCTCATGATGAATTGTACATCAGGCGGGGTAAGAGGTCAATCTTATTGTTGTTCGACCTCCCCGCTTGACTTTTCGGCCTTTACAGTGCTATCCTCCCCCTATCTTGGGCAAGATTACAACGCTGGAAGAATTCCGGCCTGTCCGCGAGGGACTTCGCAGGGCCGGCCAGACCCTGGTTCTCACCAACGGCCACTTCGACGTGCTGCATGTGGGGCATGTGCGCTACCTGCAGGCCGCCAAAGCTTTGGGCGATGTGCTGGTGGTGGGTCTGAACGACGACGCTTCGACCCGCGCCCTCAAAGGGCCGCAGCGCCCCATCGTGCCGGCCACCGAGCGCGCCGAACTTCTGGCAGCCCTGGAAACCGTGGACTACATCATCCCCTTCGCCGAGCTCACGGCCGAACGCCTGGTGGCCACCCTTCAACCCGAAATCTATGTCAAGGGTGCCGATTGGAACGTGGGCCATTTGCCAGAAGCGCCGGCTGTTCAGGCCTACGGCGGCCAGATTCGGCTGATCGATGCGGTGCCAGGTCGGTCCACGACGGATATTGTTGAGACGATACTTGAGCGATATGGCCCACCAGCCATCTAGCCATCCAGCCGACCAGCCATTCAGCCATCTAGCCGACCAGCCAACCATTGCGTGGAGATTGGGGAGTGGATAGCACCGACGCTGTGGCATTCGAGCCGGCACCGGCAGAGGTCCCGGCGTTCGCCGGCCCGAGCATCGCGAGATCGGCGGCAATTATCTCGGCCGGCAACATCGCAAGCCGCGTGCTGGGCCTGGTGCGCGAACAGGTCATCGCCTACCTGTTCGGTGCCGGCCCGCTGGTCAGTGCCTTCGTCGTTGCCTCTCAGGTCCCGACCCTGATCTACGATTTGCTGGTCGGCGGGCTGCTGAGCTCGGCGTTGGTGCCGGTGTTCAGCGATTATGCTGTGCCCGAACGCCGGCTCGAGCTGTGGCGACTGGCCAGCATCGTCTTCAGCCTGGTCGCCTCCGTCATGGCGGTGTTCGTACTGGCCATCGAAGTCGGCGCGCCGTGGGTGGCGCTGGCGATGGGTGGTGGCTTCGATCCCACCACCCTGGCCGCCACGACCCGCATGATCCGCATCGTCGTGCCGGCTTTGCTTTTCTTCGGGCTCTCGGGCGCATCCACCGGCCTGCTGTATACCCTGAAGCGGTTTCGTTTTCCGGCCTTCGGCGCTGCTGCTTTCAACGCCACGGTCATCATGGTGGGCGTGCTTCTGGCTCGACCGGTCGGCATCTACAGCCTGGCAATCGGCGTACTGGCCGGAGCAGGTGTGCAACTGGCCATTCAGTTGCCGGATCTCCCTCGGACACACCTGCGGTTCCAGATCGATCTGTCTCATCCGGGACTGCGACGAATTGGCCGGCTGTATCTGCCAATTGTGTTGGGGCTGGTGGTCAGCAGCATCGGCACAATTATCGACCGCAACCTGGCATCGCGAACCGGCGAGGGGAGCATCGCCTGGATGCGGTACGCCACAACGCTGATTCAGGCTCCACTCGGCTTGGTGTCGGTAGCCATCTCGCTGGCCGCGCTCCCGTCCCTCTCCCAACTCCACGTGGCCGGCGACCTGGACGGCTTCCGGCGGACGCTGGCCCATGGATTGCGCATGATCCTGGTGCTGATTATTCCCGCAGCGGTCGGCCTGTTCATGCTGGCAGAACCGGTCATCCGGTTGTTGCTCCAGCACGGTGTGTTCACCCCGTTCGACACACAGCAAACCAGCCGGGCCCTGAGGCTGTACCTGTTCGGCCTGCCGGGGGCGGCTATCGACTGGCCGCTGATCTTTGCCTTCTATGCCCGCAAAGACACGCTGACGCCGGCCCTGGTGGGTGTGGTCGCAGTGCTGATCTATCTGGTTGTCGCGCCGACGCTGGCTTTCGTGGCCGGTTTGGGGTTCCTGGGCCTGGTCATAGCCAATTCCGTCCAGTTGACCAGCCACGCCGCGATCATGCTGATCCTGCTCCACCGCCGCATCGACGGTGTCCGTGGCAGCAGACTCGCCGAGACGATCTTGAAAACCGGCCTGGCCGCCCTGGTGATGGGGGGTGCCGTGTGGGTAGTTGCCGGCCGGCTGCCACTGATGATCGGGTTGCCAGGCATCGTCGGTGAGATCATCGTCGTCGGATCGGCAACACTCGTCGGTCTTGCAACCTACGGCCTCCTGGCAACAATCTTACAAGTTGAAGAGATCAGTCTGATTTGGGGGCGCGTACGACAGAAACTGACGGCGATAATTTGACCGAAAGGGCGGGTGGACAGTATAATCTAATACCAGTGACCAGTGACCAGTAATCAGTGATCAGTAATCAGATTCTGGCTACTGATCACTGATCACTGGTCACTGATTACTGATTACTGATTCCCAACGGAGCAGAGGGTGTGAACATCGTCGTTTTAGGTGGCGCCGGCGACATGGGTAGCCACATCGTGCGCGACCTGATTGAACATAGCGATGCGCAGGTGACCATCGCCGACTACCGGTTGTCGGCGGCGCGGGCACTGGCGCGGCGTCTCGGGGAGCGGGCCCGGGCCATCTTCGTGGATGCCGGCAACCGGGACTCCCTGTTGCTCGCACTGCGTGATGCCGACGTGGCTGTCGGAGCTGTGGGGCCTTTCTACCGCTTCGCACTGAGAATGGCCTGGGCAGCACTCGAAAGCCGGGTCAATTACGTTGACATCTGCGACGACTACGGCCCTATCGAGACGCTATTCGAGTTCGATACGGTGGCCGAAAAAGCAGGGGTGACCCTCATCACCGGTCTTGGCTGGACGCCTGGCCTCTCAAACGTGCTGGCGCGCCACGCGGCCGACCAGTTGGATCAGGCAGATGAGATTCGCATCGCCTGGGCAGGCGGAGCCGCCGACTCCCAGGGCCAGGCGGTTGTTCAGCACGTCCTCTACGCTGTGAGTGGTCGAGTGCCAACCTATCGCGATGGACGCTGGGTCAAAGTGCCGGCCCTCAGCGAGCCGGAGGTCGTGGTATTTCCGGAACCGCTGGGGGAGATCAAGGTCGTGCACGTCGGTCACCCGGAACCGATGACGATTCCGCGCACCATTCCGGCATGGACCGTGAGTCTGAAAGGTGCGCTCACACCGAACTGGAACAATCGACTGGCTGGACTGCTTGTTCGGATGGGCCTCACGTCGTCCCTCGACCGCATCGATCGCATGAGCCGGCTCATTCATCGACTCGAAGGCGTGGTCGGGGCCGGCGGCGTCGCCCTGTCGGGCGTGCGCGTCGATGTGACGGGGACCCGGGCCGGCGAGCAGGTGACGCTGAGCTACATGGCTGCCGATCACATGGGCCGGCTGACCGGGGTTCCCGCTGCTATCGGCGCGCTCATGCTGGCACGCGGTGAAATTGCAGAGCCGGGCGTATTTGCACCCGAAGCGATTATCGCCCCGGTTCCTTTCCTGGATGCTCTGGCCGAGCGCGGAATCCAGATCATTGAGCAAGAGAGTGTGACACCGGAGGCGGTTGCGGAGGAGATACCGGTCGAGATCGAGGCGGAGGAGGCTGCCGAGAGACTGTCTTTCGAGGAAGTGCCGGCTGTTCCCTCAGCCACGTTAGCCGAGGGCCGGGTGGTTGAAGTGGTGCTCGACGTAGGACGTGGCCGGCCTGCTGAGGCCCCTGGTGAAACGCCGCCTGACGTTGGTCCCATTCCGTCCGAGGCTCTGCGGGATGGCAGCGCGGCGGAACTGACACCCGATTCCTGAATACGGATCCCAATATCACACTTTGGAGGTGGAAGATGGCGAAAAAGAAATCACGCAAGGGGCGTGCGCGAAAAGCGCCCAAGATGTATCCAAAAGGAGCCCCCACATCGACCAGTGTAAAAGCCGGGGGACCGAAACAATCCGTTGACGAACCGTCGGCCTCTACGACACGCGCGACCGCAACCGGCAAGGAGTTGCGTGAGGAATACTGGTACGTTTACAATGACCTGAAGCGTATTGCCATGGTGGCCGGTACGCTGTTGGCCGTGCTGATCGTGCTCTCTTTCTTCATTCGATGATGGCCAGCCCGTAGCACCGCCACTTCATGCCTGTGCGGTCGCCGGCTGAGGTGCACCGTGCATTGCCCAATTATTGTCTCAAACTTCGCAAGTCGTTACTGTGGGCGTTCTTCAGACACGCTCTGGGACTCGCGTGGCCGCAGGCTCTGGCGAGCCCGGATGAGCAAGACCCAGCCGATAGCAGTTGTAAAGTGTATGCCGGCCCCCAACCAGGATGTTCCGGTCAGAACGAACAGCACCGTGGTCACCACCGCAAAGCCGGCACTCAGCACCAGCCATTCGGCCCCCGCCGGATCAGCCAGGTCGTGGCGTACGCGCGGATCGGCGTAGGCCTCCAGCAAGACCAGCGCCAGGCCGAGAAAGGCGCCGGCGTAGAGATCGTCCAGAATCAGGAAGGGCAGGGCGCGGTAGAAGGCCCAGTGGATCTGTTGATAGGCGACGCCGATCAAGAGCAGCACCCAGCCCCATGGCCGGCCAAGCATCTGCCGTGTCGCCTGGAGCGACGGAGCTGTTTCCTCCCCCAGCGAGGTGACTTCCCGCCGATAGTACCACCCAATGAGCCCCATCAGGAACACCGCGCCAAGGGCCAGGGGTACTCCCTGGTTAAGAGACTCCCGCTGCGGTGCCTGCGCCAATCCCAACGATTTCAAGGTAATGACACCACCGAGAAGCGCTGTGTAGGGTACGCCGACAAAGAAGACGAACCGCACAAGGCCGGCCAGAATGAGCCGGGCAGCCGGCCAGCGCGTCACCACGCGCCGAAAAGCCCATGCGGCATTCGTGCCCAGGACGTACAGCAGCACAGAGCCGGCCAGCCATACCAGGCGTTCCTGCTCCGGCGTTGATACAAAAGGCAGCAATTGACTTAGCGGCATCAGGGAAAAATGCAAATCCCCGCGCACCTTGTGCCGCGGGGACATCCAAAACACACCGATGGGCGAGAGAGGACTCGAACCTCTGACCTCACGGATGTGAACCGTGCGCTCTAACCAACTGAGCTACTCGCCCGCTGCGAGTGCATTATAGCATGGGATGGGCAAAATGGCAAATCTGCACACGCATCGTGCATAACAGCGGGCCGGAATCTTTCGTATTAAGGATTGCAAGCAAGCATCGATTTCAAAGGAGTACACACTCTGGTATGAGAATGAGCCGCCGGCTCTGGCCTTTCCTGGTTCGCCTGTTGCCCCCCTTGTTACTTGCCAGCATTTCCCTGAGCGCCCAGGCCGCGTCACCCCGACCGACAGCGTGGCCGAGTGATCCTCTTTTCTCTGATCAGTGGAATCTCCGCGATCCAGACACGGCCGGCCAGTCTATCACCCCCGACATCAATGCGCTGACTGCCTGGGACGTGACCACCGGCACGCGGGACACGATCATCGCCGTTCTGGACAGCGGCGTCGATCTGGAACACCCCGACCTGGCATCGAAGATTTGGGTGAACCCGGATGAAATCCCCGACAACGGGATCGACGACGACGACAACGGCAAGGTGGATGACGTTAACGGCTGGGACTTTGTCGAAAACGACAATCGGCCGCAGGATGAAGATGGGTGGGGAACGTTCATGGCCGGCATTGCCGGCGCTGCCACGAACAACGGCATCGGCATTGCCGGCATCGCCTGGAACACCCCCATCATGCCCATCCGTATCCTGACCCGCGACAACATGGGGCAGGCGACTGCCAGGATGGACGACATTGTGGCAGGCATACGGTATGCCGTTGACAACGGGGCTCGCATCATCCATCTGGGGTTCTACGTGGAAGATCAGAACCTGACGGCTGAGCAGCGGTCTGCACTGGAGGCGGCGGTGAGCGAGGCGCACAGTGCCGGCGCCCTCCTCATCGCCCCGGTCGGCGACCTGGGTTTGGCCGGAAATCCCACCATCTATCCCGCTGCACTGCCGGCGGTGGTAGGTGTGACGGCGACGGACCGCAGCATGGAGCGACTGGCGGCAGCCGGCCATGGCTCGTTTGTTGACATAGCGGCCCCGGGTGTCAATTTGCGAAGCCTCTTGCCCGAAGGTCAGTACGGCCCGCCAGGGAGTGGTACAGAATTCGCAGCCGCCCACGCGGCCGGTGTGGCCGCGTTGATCTGGGCTGTGAACCCATCCCTCACACCAGACCAGGTTCGAGAGTTCATGCGCGATTCAGCAGACGACCTGGGCGCGCCGGGATACGATGAGTTCTACGGCTTCGGGTTGCTGAACGCCGCTGTAGCACTTCAGATGACGCCACATCTGCTCCAGATCACGCCTCACGAGCTCCGCTTCCAGGTCAATGAATTTGGCGTGATCAGCCCGCCGAGCCAGAAGATCGTCAATCCCTCTACCAGCGGGCTCACGTGGCAGGCGCGCACCCAGGTCCCGTGGCTGGTGATCGAGGGGCTGACGGAAACAACGCCCTCTTCCGTCACCGTATCCGTCGATCTGTCATCCATCCTGAACTGTGGTCAGTATGCCGGCCAGATCATCGTCGAAAGCACGCAAAGGAATCGTGCTAACGGCGAGCAACTCGTCGATGTGACCCTCGGTTTCGCCAAAGCCGCGTGCGAGAAGGTCTACCTGCCCGTACTGAGCCATTAGCAGCCGGCTGGCGGCCACCGCGCCGATCGCGAGGTCCGCCTCGCCGGCGATGGCGACGAGCCTTGGGTGGGATTCATCAGCACCGAGGATGCGATCGAGGTCGTCGAGAGGACAGCCGGCAGTTGGGGTCCCGTCCCACCCGAGCTCTTGGAAGACATTGCCATACAACGGATTCAGAATGGAACGGATGGTAAACGTGCGTCAATGTGCGGCCAAATCTGTTGGTTTCTCAATCTGCTGTAGTGCCCCGCGCCTGCTCCCCTCACTCCCTGCTGCTGGACGGGCCGGCCCAACTGCTGGCGGCCTACCCCCGCTCACGACGACGCCGGCACGCGAGGTCAAGGTCAGGTCGGTGATGGACTTCCCAGCACTTGCAGGACTAACCTTTTGATGCAGTGCTCGCATCCTCTGGGAACTCTACGATCAGGTTGTCCAGCTCGTTCAGGAATTGTTGGGCTGTCCACTCCTGTGTCAACTCCAAGGTAGCCTTATCAGGTCCATGACGGTGAGGGATCAGTTCATGGACATGTGCCGCGAAGTCTTCGCCATACTTCAGACGCAGCGCTTGATGATCAGCGTGGTTGTCCAGTCCCAACAGGACACGATCACCTAACAGCACGAAGAAAGCATAGCGTCGGCGGGTGGGACTCACTGTTTCCTTAATGAAGACGCGGTAGCGGCCGAAGTCCCCTTGGATAACGAGGATAGCCCGATCTATGCTGACGTCCTCATCAATTTCAACCTGCGTCAGCCTGGCGCGAGCGAGGGCAATGATGTCTGCAAAGCTTCTCGCAAGCGCTCTCGCCATGCTTCGGCCTCCTCCAGACGATAGACCCACTCAATAGCGTCTGCCTCCCATAGGGGATGCTCGTGATTCAACGACTCTAGATATGATAGGTCGGTGGTAACCCGCTGGTTGAAAGTTGCGTAATCCATCCCGTAGCGCTGTTCGTAGAAAGCGATCTTCTCCTCGGCCTGTTCGACGCGTTGCAGACAACGATCTACCGCGTATTGGCGCAGCGCTGCCGGGACAATGACAGCCGGCTCACCAAGAGCCTTCAACAGTTCCAATAGGTTGTCCTGGACTGACACGGTAAGTGTGGTGTTCATCTGCCTGCTCCTGAGATCCCATCACTAGCAACGCGTTCGGAAAGTGTCAATCATCACCCGCCAATTATAGTCAGTTTCAAGGCATCTAGCAACTGGGTCAGCCAGACACTCAGGCGCCTGTCTATTGTCCGCTCAATCAGTGCCTCGAATTCCCCTGTTGACAGCTCCGCCAACGTCTTGTCCATGACCAGGTCCTTTCTGTGGGTTGTCATTGTCATGGCCCATTGTAGTCAAACAGGGGGTAGAGTTCAAGCGTCTCTGTCTCCTTCGCCTACTGCCGTGGGCGGGCCGGCCCACTTGCCGCCACCTCCACCACCGTAGTGCCCCCGCCTGCCCCCTCACTTCCCGCCGCTGGGCGGGCCGGCCCAAGCGCCACCGCCGCCACCGCCACCACCGTAGCCGCTGCCACCATACTGACCACTCAAAGTTGGCGCAAAGACCGGTGAGACAATGCCATTGCGGGTATCGCGTTCAAACTGCCCCACATCTGACCGGGCTGGTGTGGGTCAGGTTGAGCAGGCGGTCGGCGTCGTCGTAGGTGTAGGTTGCCTGGGTGTTGTTGGGATACTGCACTGCCGTCTGACGGTTGGCGTCGTAGGTGTAGGTGGTGACGCCCACGGTGTCGGTCATGGCGGCGCGGTTCCCCACGGCGTCGTAGGCGTAGTCGATCGTGCTGCCAGCATAATTAGTCTCCGTGAGGCGATCCAACGGATCGTAGGTGTAGCTGATAACCGTACTATCGGGTTTGGTCTTGCTGATTCGGTTGCCCACGGCGTCGTAGCTATACTGCGTGACATTGCCCAAGGGGTCGGTCACTTCCACCAGGCGGTTCAGGGCATCGTAGGTGTAGGTGGTGGTGTGGCCGTTAGCGTCGGTCATCGAAGCCAGCCGGCCAGCCGCGTTGAAGCGATACGTAGATGCCCGTGGTGCGGCTGCTGTCCACCACGCTGTTGCTGATCGCCAGGGTCGCGCTGATCACGTCGATCATGCTCCGACTACCCGACCAGCCATAGTAGTACGAGCCATAGCCCCCGTAGCTGACCACTGCATGGTCGAAGACACTGCTGGCCCCGCTGCTGAACTTGAGCGCCCCCCAGTTACCCGCGGCCGGTGTGCTGGCATTGCCATCGCCGTTGGTGTCGCCACCGTGGCCGTCGTCCTTCAACGACGTGAACACCACCTGGTCGGTGCTCGCGCCCTGCGCAAGCAGCGCACCTTTGCTCCCCTGCACGTCCCCTCCCGCGCTCCCCGGCTCACTTCGGCATCTGTTTGAGGGCAGTGAAAGCCGGCCTGGGCGTGCCATCCGGGTTGGTGATGGCCCACCAATACTGCTCGGCGTCCTGCGTCCAGTCGGGATCGGAGATGTAGATGGCACTCATCAGGCCAATCCAGGGCGCCCAGTGCTCCGCCGCCCACCGGTAGGCCCGCACCATGTAGTCCGCTTTCTGCTCCTCGGTGACGCGGTGCCAGGCGTACGACTCGTGAATCGGGTCGCTGGTCCAGCCAAACTCCAGCACGGCAACCTGCTTGTCACCGTCGCCGTAGCGCTCCATGATGGCGCGCAGGTCCTCCACCCGGCGGAAGACAAAGAAGCGGTGCCCGCCGTAGTCAGGGTTAGCGACTGCTTCCTCGGGACTCGTCTCGGGCGGTGCCTTGTAGCCGGGGGCATGGACACCCAGGACGTCGAAGTAACCGTCACTGGAACCGCCCATGGCCTGATACAACTGGTCCAGATATGTGTCGTCGGGCAAAGCCACCGGTGGGCCGGTGCCCGTGGGGGTGAGGCCGGCGCTGATCACCATGGCATTCGGATCCGCTGACTTGATGGCCGCGTAGGCCACCTTCAGCATTTGCGCGTACTCGGCCGGGCTGGGGGTGCGACCGCACCACTCGCGGGCCAGGTTCGGCTCGTTCCAGACCTCGTAGGCTCGGATGCGACCCTTGTAGCGCCCGACTAACGCCTGGAGGAAATCGGCGAAGTCCTGCAAGTTGCGCGGCGGCCCCTGGATGACGCCGGCCCCCGGGTTCTTGCAGCCTGGCGCAGCCCACTCCGGCGCATCATCCACGCGAATCAGCAGATCCAGACCGCCGTATTTGTTGGCGGTGTAGATGATGTGATCGGTGTGGCTCCAGTCGAAGCGCCCTTTCTCCTGCTCGATGTCCCGCCAGGCGAAGGTCTGTTTGACCCAGGTGAAACCCATGTCCTTGACCATGAGCAGGTCCCGCTCAGCCAGCTCCGGACGCCACCACAGGAATGCCTGAACGCCGTACTCGGGCGAGTTCATGCGAAGCGACTTCTGAGGTGGGAGCGGTGGCAGCGGGGTGGCCGCTGGCGGTGCCGGCACTTCGGTGGGGCTCAGCACAGGCGTGGCAGTTTCCATCGGCTCCACGACAACCGTATCAGTGGGGGCCGGCGTGTCCGTGGGCAACGGTGCGGCCGTGGGCGTGTCTGTGGGGACAGCCGGCACTACACTGGCCTCCGTCGGTGACGGGGGGGGCGTGAATGTCGGCTTTGGGGCAAACGTGAAGGTCGGCTTCGGCACGGTGGCGCGCACCACGCTCGCCGAGTCGTCCGACTGCACACAGCCGGCAACCAGCAGCGCAAGAGTCACCAGACTTAGATTCATCCAGGATCTACAAGACAAGGTCTCAACTCCTATCTGTATGAAATCGAACCCGACGCTGGGAAAGTGGCCTTCGGTAAAGCAAGCTGATAGAGCACCGATGACGTGGAGCGTGAAGCGTAAAACGTGAAGATTCCCGTAAAGGGGCTCGGTCAGGAGACCTTCGCCCAACGTGCGTGAGCAGACGCAGAAGGGTTAGAAAGACGCGGGGGAGCAGAGGGCGATTCACCCCTGCTCCCCCGCTCCCAGGCTCCCTTGCTCAATTACTTCGGCATGTCACGCAATGCAGCGTAGGCCGGCCTCGCACCCCAGTCCGGTCTCAGGATGCTGAAGGCGGCCTTCTCATCGTGCGCACCGGACACCGGGCCGAAGTTCAGGTTCCAGACGAACATGGGTCCGACAAAGCCCCAACTGCGGGCCTCTTGCATCGCCTGCACCAGGAATTGGGCCTGCTCGCCCTCCGAGTTGTCGGCGGCATAACCATAACCTTCCACGGGTGCCACTCCCAGCCCCTCGGTTGACGCCCAGCCGAATTCCGTGGGCCACAGCCGCTTGCCGCCATCGCCGTACTTGCGCATGATGGCGTAGTAGGTCCACAGGGTGTCCCGGAAGAAGAAACTCCGGTGGCCTTTGAAGCTCGGCGCTGACGGATCGTTCCAGGAGCCGGCTGTCGCATCGGGCGGGTTGTTGTACCCGCTGGGATGCACGCCGATACCATCGCAATAGCGAGCCAGGCCGGCCTGATACATCTTTTCGAGATACAGTGCATCGTCCATAGCAATCGCGCTGTTCACACCGGTCGGCGTGGGCGCTCCGCTGATGACGTACGCGCCAGGGTCCTGAGCCTTGATAGCCCGATAAGCCGCGGCCAGCAACTGCACGTAGCGGCCGGGATCGATGGGCTCGTTGCCCCACTCGTAGTGCAGGTTCTGCTCATTCCAGATTTCGTAGGCCTTTACGCGCCCCTTGTAGCGGGCTGCCATGGCACCCATGAAGTCAGCAAAGTCCTGTGGGTTGGCCGGCGGGCCGGCAACGCCGAAGTCTGTGTTACCAGGACGCGCCCACTTCGGAGCCTTCACGACGCTGAATAGGACGTTCACGCCCCGCGCATTGGCCGTGTTGACGATGGCATCCAGCGGTCCCCAGTTGTACTGGCCCTTGGCCGGCTCGTACGCGAACCATTCAACCTGCTGCTTCACCCAGTTGAAGCCCATGCCGTTGATCATATCGAACACGCGATTGAGGTCCGTGTCCAGCATGTGGGCCTGAACGCCGTAGCCAAATCCAACGTTCCCGCGCGGGGCGACAGACACGCCAGCAAAGGCCGCCCTGGGGGCCGGCGTCGGCTCGGGGGGCGCTTCGGCCACAGCCACGCCATCCAGATCGAGATAGGTGGTCACCAGTTCCCCAAAGACCCACCCCTTCTCGATCTCGTCGGTCTGGATCTGGAGCCAGGTGCCGTCCTCGTTCTTGCCCGTGATGGTCAACTCATCGCCGGCCGAGATCGTATCCAGGATCTTGTAGTTCGTGCTGGGTCCCTCGCGGACGTTCAGCCGCTGTGCCTGGACGATTGCATCGGCAGCCGGCGTTGGTATCGGCGTTGGGGTGGGCGGTAGTGGCGTTGGGGTGGGCGTTGGAGCCTGCACTTCAACCATCGCTCCCTCCCCGGGCTCCATCACTGCACTCTGACCGCCGTCGGATGAGAAAGCGGCCTGAATCTGGTACACGCCGGGTTCCTTGGGTGCCTTCCACTCGAGAGATGTGGCGCTAATCGGTTGCACGACCCGCTCCGTCCCGTTTTCGCCCTGCACGGTCCAGACGACAGAGTAGTTGGCCGCCGCTGCAGCAGCCGCGCCCGAGGTCTGGAAGTCTGTCAGTGTCTCCCACACCCGTGGATCGACTCCGGAGATGGACACGTCATTCAGAGCCACGCCACGCAGGTTCCAGCGGCTGGTGAAGTCAAGTTTGCGGGCCAGGCTGCCGGCGTCTTCCAGCCAGACCTTGTGATTCTGACCGGCCGCGTCGGGGTAGGTGAACCAGTAGGTGCCGGTCGCCTGATCGAGTTGGAGACCACCGGAGGCCTCCAGCATGGGCAGGTCAATGCGTACGCGTTCACCTACCAGCACCGGCCCGGCCTCTGGCACTTCGACCTCGACCAGCCGGGCCAGGGCATCCCGATATGGGAGATAGGTTATCTGGTCACCGGCCACGTCGCGACTTGCCATGCTCAACGCTGGCTGAATCTTCCGGCGGTCGATCTGGGTGACGGCGTAGCTTAGCAACCTGTCCACGGCGCCGCCGTCGGTGTATGCCGACGGATCCGCCGGGAGCAGAACCCAGACCCGATCAGCCGCTCGCCCTATGGCCGCCCAGTTGTACGCTCCTGTATCCCAGCCCGCTGTGGCCTGTTTCGGCACGTCCAGCACGACGGTCAGGCGCCTGTTTTCAGCATGGAGGCGGTCGCCGAGGTGCTGAATGAAGGCGGTGAACAAATCCCGCAGTTGCGGGTCTACACCGCGATAATCCACCGCAACTCCGTCATAGCCCTGTCCGATGACACGGGCAGCCAGCGTGCCGGCGTGACGCCGCCAGGCCGCCTCGTCGATCAGCAGGTTGTCGATCCAGTCGCTGCGGACCACACCATCTACGCGGTTGGTGATGACCGGCACGACGGATAGATCGCCGCCCAGTTCCGACAGATTCTGGGGCTCAAGGCTGCCACCAATGTTCCCATCGTCCGTGGCATACCAACCGGTCGGGCTGACAATGCTCAGGGCACTCGCCGTTTCGGCCGGGGATGGACCCTCCGATAGCGCCACGGTCACCGCCGGCGATACCGGCCCTGCCTGGACCAGGGCGATCTCTTTGGGCAATCCAGTCAGGTCAGCCACCATCGAGGAGCCGTCAAAGCGGTGGGGAACCCACGACCAGGTCGTACCATCCCAGGCGTACAGGTCCATGGTTTCACGCGGACCGGCTTCCGTGCCCAGCGGCAACCGCAGTGTGGCCCGTGCTGGAACATCGCTGCGCACATCGATGGCATAGGCAGCACCAGCCGGGCGGGCGTTGTGCGGGAACGCGGCGGCAGCATCCACCGACAAAGATTCCAGTCGTTCAAGCTTCACATGAGATTTGGTGGTCAGAGCACCGGGGGGTATGGTGAGTTCAGTGCCGTCACCGTCGGTCACAGCGCCGCCGGCGGCGCCGAGGCTGGCGTAGCCGGCAAATGCAATACGCTCGTAGACCGAGAAGGGTGGTAACAGTAACGTGAAAACGAGCAGCAAGGGCAGTACTACGAACCACAACACGCGGGCCAGCACCTGCCCTCCCGCGCGTGGCGGGGCTTCCGCAATCTCTGCCATGTATGTCTCCTCCTTGATGTTAGAGCACTACACGGATTTTGACACGGATACACGGATGCTCACGAGTTACCTTCCGAGTTCCGCCGTTGACGGCTTTGGGCTTAATCCGTGTTATCCGTGGGAATCCGTTTGTGCTTCTTCCAGAGTTACCGTCAATGTAAGTTCTTCGCCAACCCGGTTGACGAGTAGTTCAATGTCGTCGCCGGCGTGGTGATGCATCAGCGCGTTGATGAATGGATGGTCCTCGTTGATCATCTGGCCATCCACCGCCAGAATGACATCTCCCCGCCGCAGGCCGGCGGCTTCGGCTGGCGAGTCCGCCTCTACTGACTCGACTCGTGCTCCGTGATCGACACTCAACGCATAGTTTGCCTTAATCTCAGGCGTTACCAGGTGGGTTTCTGCTCCCAGATAGGGGCGTGGGACCCGTCCGTCTGTGATGAGCTGGGGCACGATCTCTCGAACTGTGCTGCTTGGGATCGCAAAGCTGATCCCCTGCACGATCTCTTCAGAGTCACGCTCGCGGCGAATCAGGATCGTATTCACGCCGACCACCTCTCCCTGCACATTCAGGAGCGGGCCACCGGAATTGCCGTGATTGATGGCAGCATCGGTTTGAATCAAATCTTCCAGGGCGTACTGTTTACCTTCCGGGATGACTTGCCGGCCCAGACCACTGACCACGCCCACCGTCACCGTGTCTCGGAAACCTCCCAGGGCACTGCCGATGGCAATCACCCGCTGCCCTGGTCGTAGTGACGATGAATCCCCGAAGGTCGCAGGAGTCAGGCCCTTGCCGTCAATCTTGACGACTGCCAGGTCTGTCAGTTCATCGATTCCTACCGTCGTGCCGGTTACTTCCGTACCGTTCGGCAGGATCACCCGCAGACTGACCGCATCCCGCACGACATGCTCATTCGTCACAATATGCCCATCCCGATCCAGCACAATCCCCGAGCCCAGCGCCTTCGTCTCTACACCGTGCGCGGCCGTCCCTTCCAGCAGGTTGACCACGGTCACGACCGAGCGCCGGCTGGCCTGCACAACTCTAACGGTCAGCTCATCAATATCAGGCACTGGGGTCATGGTCGGCGTCGGCGACAATCGGACCGTTGCCGTAGGAGAAGGTAACACCGGCTGCATTGTCGGGGTGGATGAAGGGTAGGGCGAAGGTGTAGCAGGCTGAATCACGGCTGTCTCCAGGACCTGTGTATTCATGAACCGTACCACGACTATGGCTCCCAGCAGGCCGCCAATCAGGCCTGCAACCAGGCCCACAAAGATGACCAGGAGGAGCCCAGCGCCGGGCTGCTGGTTGACCATAATTTGGGACGCTCCTGCCTATCGCTCAAAACGGAGGATATTATAGTCACAAAGGCGGTAGTTTGTCAACCCGGTCAGCAGTCGTGTGAGTGCCGACCCTCCCGCAGGTTTGGACGCGCGGTTAGTGGCAGTTGAATTTGCACCAATCATTGCGAAAACCTGGCCTGTCATAACCTGCGGGAGGGTAGCCCGAGTAGTTCGCAGTTGTCCTGGTTGCCCGAGTTCCCGTTTCCCACTATAATAACCGGCAATGCATTCAAAGGAGGAACCCATGCGACTGATCCCTGCCGTGTTCGCCGCGACAGCACTTCTGGCGATAGCGCTACTGGCCTGCGGTGGCAATACTGCTGCCACCCCCGAGGCTGTTGTTCCGACAACTGCGCCAGCCGTAGCTCCGGCGCAACCAACGCAGCCGGCCACGTCCACCGCCCAGCAAGTGACGACCGCGCCAGCGTCAGCCGAGCCGACAACCGAGAGACCTGAGACAACAGCCGAAACCGAACCACCGCCGAACATCGTTGCGGAAGTCAACGGCGTTGCCATCCCGATGGCCGATTTTCAGCGACAACTGGCCGACGCGCGCGCCTACCTGCTCAGTGAGGGGCTGGTGGATCCGGACACCGAAGAGGGGCAGGCCAGTCTGCGCGCACTGCGCGATCAGGTTCTCAACCAACTGATCGACCAGGCCATCATCATGCAAGCGGCCGGGCAGATGGGCCTCACGGTCACCGATGAGGAATTGGAAAAGTCAATCGCCAAAATCAAGGACGATCTAGGGTCCGAGGAAGCGTATGCCAATTCGCTGGCCGCGAACAACCTGACCGAGGAGCAATTCCGCGAACTTCAGCGGCAACAGCTCCTCAGCCGGAAAGTGATGGACAAGATCACGGCCGAGGTACCCGAGGAAGCCGAGCAGGTACATGCGCGCCACATTCTCGTCAAGACGCGAGAAGAAGCCGAATCGATCCTGGCCCAGTTGGAGAACGGCGCTGACTTCGCAGAACTGGCGAAGGAGCACTCCATTGACGAAACCACCAAAGATAACGGTGGCGACCTCGGCTTCTTCCCCCGGGGAGTTGTTCTGCCGGAATTCGAGGACGCCGCTTTTGCCCTGAAAGTGGGGGAACGCAGCGGCGTGGTGCAGACAGCCTATGGATACCACATCATCGAAGTTCTGGAGCGGGAGACGCGCCCGATCCCCGATGAGATCAAGGTGGGCCTCCGACAACAGATCGTCATCAATTGGCTGGATGCACAACGGGCGCAAGCCGACATCAAACGCTATCTTGATCGATAGCAAGAGTCGAAACTATAGTGCTTGAGAGTAACTATGGACATCACCTACTACGGTCATAGCTGTTTCAGGATTCGCAGTCGTGCAGGCTCCATCGTCACAGACCCCTTTCAGGCTTCCATTGGATATGCCCTGCCGCGCATCTCGGCTGACATCTGCACGATCAGCCATGATCATCCGGGACACAACAATGCCGGTATCCTGCGAGGCGACCCTTATGTAATCACCGGGCCGGGGGAGTACGAGATCAGGGGTATCTTTGTCTCTGGATGGCCATCTTACCATGACCGGAAGAAAGGTAAGGAGCGCGGTGGCAATACCATCTATACTTTCGAAGTGGACGGCATCACTATCGCCCACGTGGGCGACCTGGGCCATAGCCCGAATCAGGCAACCGTCGAAATGCTGGGCGACGTCGATATCTTGCTAATCCCGGTCGGCGGTCGGGTGACGCTGACGGCGGCGATGGCGTCCGAGGTCATCAATCTCATCGAGCCCCGTCTGGTGATCCCGATGCACTATCGCACCCGGGCGTATGCCGGCGGGACCAGGCTGGATCCCGTCTCGAAGTTCCTGAAGGAGATGGGCGTCCACAACGGCACCGCCGGCGACACCCTCCGGGTCAGCCAGTCCAGCCTGCCGGCCGAAACCGAGGTCATGGTACTGAAGTACAAGGGCCAAACAGATGCTGAAATCGAGTAAGCGGAGCCCTTCGACGGGGCTCAGGACAGGCGTATCGAGATGATGTCTGATCATTTCCTGGAGCTGGTACGGGAAGCGGTGGAGAGCCTGCCCGAGCAGATCGCCCGTGCCATGGAGAACGTTGAGGTGATTGTGGAACCCTGGCCAACGGTGCGGCAACTGCTCGCTGCCGGCGTCATGCCTGGTCGCGGAACTCTGTTTGGCTTATACCAGGGCATTCCCCTCACCCACCGAACCAGTGGCTACAACCTGGTACCGCCAGACAAGATCACCATCTTTCAAGGTCCCATCACCACCGTATCCCGGACAGACGAGGCCGTCCGAGAACTGGTCCGCCGAACCGTGATTCATGAGATCGCCCACCACTTCGGCATCGACGATGACCGGCTGCGGGAGATGGGGCGCTACTGAGGGGGGAGCCGAAGAATTGGAGAGCACCTTGGTGAGCTATCGCAACCGATTGCCGGAGCCCATAGCAGTCGGGGACACCACTTTCGAGTGGGGCAGCAAGACGTACTTGATGGGCATTATCAACGTCACCCCCGATTCCTTTTCGGGGGACGGAGTGGGGGTGGATGTCGAGGCGGCTGTGGAGCAGGCCAGGGAGTTCGTCGATGCCGGCGCCGACATCCTGGATATCGGTGGCGAATCGACGCGCCCGGGGTCTGTACCGGTCAGTGCGGAGGTGGAAATGCAGCGCGTGCTGCCGGCCCTCCAGGCAATCGCCAGGCAGACTGACGTGCCTATCTCCATCGACACGTACAAGGCCCAGGTAGCGGCGGCCGCACTGGATGCCGGCGCCCACATTGTCAACGACATCTGGGGGCTGCGAATGGACCCCGAGATGGCGCCGCTGGTTGCCGCGCGCGATGTGCCGGTCATCGTGATGCACAACCGAAGCCGGCCCAAGGACGCCGTCCAGGAACAGCGGCTGGGCGGTCGCTACGTTGGCATCGCGTACGAAGACCTCATGGAGGACGTACTCCGTGAACTCCGCGAGAGTATAGAGTTAGCAGTAGAGGCCGGCATTGACCTGACCCGGATTATCGTCGATCCGGGCATCGGCTTCGGCAAGACTGTGGAGCAGAATCTGACGCTCATCAATCATCTGGACCAACTGCGATCCCTGGGCCGGCCGATCCTGGTCGGTCCGTCGCGCAAATCGTTTATTGGCTATACGCTGAACGCGCCGGCCGGCGAGCGCCTCATGGGCACAGCCGCCACCGTGGCCCTGTGCATCGCTCGCGGCGCAGACATCGTGCGCGTTCATGATGTCAGCGCGATGGCCGATGTGGTTCGAATGACAGACGCCATCGTAAGGGAAACATATCGAAGGGAGGTTGCTGAACGATGAAGTTCTTTCTGGATACGGCTAATATTGATGAAATCCGCACGGCCAATGAGTGGGGTATTCTGGACGGCGTGACAACCAACCCGTCGCTGGCGGCCAGGGAAGGTCGGGAGTTCCGCGAAGTGGCCGCCGAGATCCTGGAGTTGCTCGGGGATCGCCCGGTGAGCCTGGAGACCGTCAGCACCGATGCCGAGGGGATCATCCGCGAGGCGCGGCTGCTGGCCTCGTGGGCGCCCAACGTCGTGGCCAAGGTCCCCATCCTGCCTGAGGGCCTGAAGGCATTGCGGGTCTTGCGAGAGGAAGGCATCAGCACCAACGTCACGCTGGTCTTTTCGGCCAACCAGGGCCTGTTGGCCGGCAAGGCCGGCGCGACCTACGTCAGCCCCTTTATTGGCCGGCTGGACGACCGGGGACACGACGGCATGCAGGTCGTCCGCGATCTGGTCGAAATCTTCGATATCTACGGTTACGGAACTCAGGTTCTGACAGCCAGCGTTCGCCATCCACGCCACGTGGTGGAGGCAGCCCTGGCCGGCTCCGACGTGATCACCATGCCGTTTGCCGTCATGAAGAAGATGTTTGGCCACCCCTTCACCGATGCCGGCCTGGAACGCTTCCTGTCAGACTGGGAAACTGTACCAGACAAGGACAGGATCTTCCTCGAAGAACCAGTCCCGGTCTCAGTAGATCCAAGAATGCTCTAGCTGGACCACAGTCCAGCGGCTAAAACGCGGACTGTGGTCCGCTTTGAGCTTAGAATTTGGATCTACTGAGTCTGAAACTTTGCCGAACAGGGCGTCCGCCATACGTGTGGCGGCCGTTCAGCGGCGGAATCTCGCGATGACGAACCCACCAAGGCCGTGCAGAGCCACGTAGGGCAGCAGGCCGAACCAGCCGACGAAGGGTGTCAGGCAGGCCAGGATGAGGGCTACAGCGCCCAGAGTCGTGCGCCGCAGCTCGCTTCCTTCGGGAGAGAGTCGGGCGCCGATCAACTGGACCATGCCCGACAGTCCAAAGGTTACACCCAGCGTCAACACGGCCAGGACGAGCAGTCCCAGCAGGTTGAAAAACTGGCTGCCGGAGCTCTCGCCGAGGGCGAACAGGGCCAGAGTCACAGCCCCCAGGAAGAGGCCGTTTACCAGGCCGACCACGAAAGACCGGCCGGCCACCTCCTCGGCCACCTGTCGCGTCCTCTCGACGACCCCCCGAAAGAGAACTTCCAGCACGATGAACAGGGCCACCAGCGTCGGGAGGCCGGTGATCAGCAGGATAAGCAGTGCGAGTTCCTGGTCCATGTCATACAGCTCCTGTCGCGATTTGCTCCGTATGCCTCATGCGCCGCGCCACCCACACCAGAAATACCAGGGCTGCCAGGCCCACCAGGGTCATCCCCGTGGTGTTGTCAGGGCGGGTCTGATCCAGTTCCTGTAGTGGCGCAAGCAAGATGAAGAAGCCGAGGGCACCGGATACCAGTGCCAGTTGATGTCTTTCTGACCAGATGACACCATTGCCCAGGCGTTTCAGCAGAACCCAGCCGGTCAGAACTGCAAGCCCTGCCATGAGCAGTATGGTCACGATTGAAGGTATGCCTGTGGTCGGCATGGCCCAGGCAAGGAGAAACATGCCGCTCGTGGCCAAAAAGCCGGCGAGCCCATAGCAGAGGGGGCGCGCAATCCTGGTCGTTTGGGGTACAGATGCCGGGCCGGGCAGGCGTCGGGCCAGTCTGATCAACCCGATGGTGCTCAGCAAGGCCAGCAGGTAGGGAATCGCCGGCGGACGGTAGGGCGTCAGGAAGAAAAAGCCGAAGGCAATTTCTGCCACCCACAGAATGGACAGCCACTTGAACGTGCGCCGGCTGATCCACGCTTCGGAACGGTGCTCCGGATACATCAGATTGACCAGCAGGATGGGGATGGCGATGCTGAACACGGCGTGGTAGATGGTCAGGTGCAGACTCCACACCCAGTTGACGCCGGCCCATCGCCCGTAAGTTCCCAGCAGGCCCAGGTCCTCCCAGTTGGGGTCGAAGAAGCTCTTGACCATCAACCCTTCTTCGGCGATGCCGTAGGCCGCGCCAAGCGTCAGCAGTGTGGGCCACCCTTTGCCCCAGCGGTGCATCAGCTCGCGCGCCAGGATCGCCCCGCCCCCGTACAGCACGGCCAGCAAGAGAAAGACGGCGGGGTTGAAGAACTCAGCCGGCGGTGCCGAGCCGGACAACAGTTCACCGATGATGGGCGAGAGCAGGAAGAGTAGCAAGGCCGGCGATAGGCGTTTTCTGATATTCATGGTGGGTTAAAAATGCTCCCTTCTGCTTCGAGAATAGTTGGCTGGATGGCTAGATGGCTGGATGGCTAGATGGCTAGATGGTTGGATTGCATGACACCCAGCCATCCAGCCATCTAGCCATCCAGCCATCTAGCTCTCCTGCCCTCATCGAAACAGCCGCAG
>CAZHMV010000050.1:5928-33434 GCA_964532665.1 uncultured Anaerolineales bacterium | reverse complement strand
GTAGGCTTTGGCATGGAGGAAGGAGCGGTAGAGGCGCACCTGGACGGAGTCGCGGCGCAGGAAGTCCAGCAGCGAATCTACCAGGCCGGCGTATTCCCGGTCGAAGGGGAGCGCCTCCAGGTCGCCCTGGAGCTTGCGGCGGTAGTAGTCCCGCAGGTCGATGCGCTCATCCACCGCGCCCTCTAGCTCCGGGGCCTTGCCCAGGAGCAATCGGAAGCGGCCGAGCAGCGAGAACGCCTCGGCCAGGTGTCGCCAGGCCTCGGGCTCGAAAAAGCCGGTGGCCACGTCCAGCTCCCGCTGCTCCAGGTCACGGATGATACGGGTCAGCGCGCCGGCCACGTTGCGCTGGTCGGTGTTGTCCAGGTAGTCGGGGGGAAGGTAGAAAGGCATGGTTGCTCCCTCGAGACGAGAGACCTTTAGGGTTTCTAAAACCCTAAAGGTCTGTTTAGAAATCCGGGTCCTCTGGAAGGTACGCCACTATCCGGCTCGCGTCAACGGTTGTCTGGTGATATACCTCGAATTCCTTCGGTCCACCGAACCAGTCCAAGACCTCCTCCCGCTGCAGACGAGTCTGCTTTGTCGAGAGAAGCGTGTGGTAGGAGGAGAACGGCCAGTCGCGGAAATCTCCCACGAAGCCGTGTTTCTGTGGGTTCTGGTGGATGTAGGCGATCAGTTGCAGGAAGTAGGCATCGCTGTCCACCTCGATGCGGCCAAACGGGTGTTCGAACAGGCTTCCGGTCCGGCCGTAAGTCTTGTTGAAGGCTTTGGCGTAGGCGTTGAAGAAGTTGCTGAACTGCTGACTCGGCTCTAAAACCCTAAAAACCCTAAAGGTCTTTGAGACCTTTAGGGTTTCGTTTAGGGTTTCAAAGTCCCTCTTCTGTTCCTCCTCCGTCTTGATCCGCACCAGGAAGTGAAAGTGATTCTTCAGAAGGCAATAGGCGTAGGTGTACGCTACCGGTTCGATGTACTTCGCGTAGCGTTGCAGGAAGAAATGGTAGTTGCGCTCTTCGCGGAAGATGTTCTCTCCGTTGGTGCCTCGATTGAAGATATGGTAGTACAGGCCCATTTGGAGCCGTGGCGGGCCGGCCATTTGTTCCTCTCCTCCTCGTCGGTTTAGACCTTTAGGGTTTTTGAAAACCCTAAAGGTCTGGCAAAAGTGGGTTTGTTTCCTCCTCGCGAAGACCTTTAGGGTTTCTAAAAACCCTAAAGGTCTCTGCCTGGCAACCGCCGGCGGGGTTCGTCAGCGGTTGGCAAACCACACACGGTAGTCATCGATTGGCTGCGCGTTGGGCGAAGCCTCGTCCACGGCGGCCAGATCGGCCAGCGAGAAGTCAAGATGCTGCCGGCCTTTGTGACAGGCCACAATGACCCCGTAGAGGTCGTCCGTATCCACGATCCCCAGCACCGTCAGCCGGTCGCCGGCTCGCAGCGGACCGTACTCCTGAAATTCGTCAACCACGGCTTCGAAGGGGAATTGCAGGTTTTGTTTCAGGTACTTCTCCCAGGCCAGCATGATGTCCCACTCGCGGGTGCTTTTGGCCAAGTTGACCACGGCCTGGATGCGTTCGCCTTCTGGACCGATGCCAAGCCATCCGACCTGTGCCGCAAGTCTGCGTTTCACACGTCTCACATCCCGCTCCGAATCGCGGGGTTTTGCCGGCTCGACCTCATCCGGGCTGAGGTAGATCATGGACCAGTCCAGACCCTTCTGTTCGCAGTCCTTGATGTGCCAGGCCGGCATCTCCCGTAGGGTAATGCTATCAAAGGCAAAGCCGATGACCGGTATTGCCTCTATGAAACCCACTGCTTTCCGAAAACTCTCGGGAAGTGTGGCAATTTCCTCTCCTGTGCTCATTCCAGCCACTGCAAGAGGCTTTACCCGGACCGTTCCTCTATCAGCCGCACTTCCTCCGCCGTCAGCCCAAACAACCGATACACCCGCTCATTCAACTCCTGCTCCAACGCCTCCACCGCCGGCCCTTCCCCGCGCAGGTCCAGCAGCCGGCGCACCAGCTTCTCGATGGTCTGGCGTTCGGACGGTGGGATGTCGGGGACAGGAACTTGACCGACATAGATGGTGCGGAATTCCATGTACCCCCGTTGCACGGCCGGCGATAAGTGCCGCATCAGGAACTCGACAGGCTTGCTGTTCAATACTCCCAACAGAGACAGTTCATCGGTGGGAATGATGTACGTCTTGTCGTTGCTGAACCTACCCTTCTCATCAAAGGCAAAGTTAGCGACCGTGTTGAAATGAGGATACATGATCTTATGCCCCTCAAATGCCCATTTGGTCTTTGGGCGTGGCCGGCTCAGGGCATACCAGGGGCACGGTCCGCTGTTACGTACACCGTCACGGCGTTCCAGCGCTTCGCGGAACTGAGACAGATGCGCCTGAACCGCCGGGTAGTGCTCAATGGGGCAATCCCAGGTCACGTAGAGTATGTACTGGTGTTGCCAGTGCACCGTCCAGCGATCAATGTCCCGACCCTGAATCCACGGTTTGATCAACTCGGTGCTCCGTGGGTCATCGGCGATCAGCCGCTCCTCTGTCGCCTCGTCGATCACAAAGGCCTTGTTGAGCCCAGTCTTCACGCCGTTGAAAAACCGGCCTTGGATGTACTCTCCCAACGGCCGGCCCGCTGCCCGCAGCTTCTCCACCAGGCGCAGCACCTCAGGGCGCTCCAGCGTCCAGCCGTCACGCCCCAGGGCAACCTGTGGCAGCGGCCACGCCTGTCGGGGTACTTCCTCCTCCAATCGCGCCAGCGTCTCCATGTCGTTCACCGTCAACACCTGGGGCTTGTGGTCGGCTGGAGGATCCCCCTTGCGGGTGATGACAATGCTCGGGTAGGCCGTTGCCTCGAAGACAGGCAGGTCACCGAAATCGATGATCCGCTCCAACGTCGTCTCTTCGCTCAGCAGGCGGCGCAGGTTGGCCCCGTAGCCGGCCCGCATGAACTTGTTAGACGAGATGTAAGCCAACATCCCACCCGGCCGCAGCAGCTCCAGCCCGCGCGCGTAGAAGTAGACGTACAGGTCGGCCACGCCGTGGTAGACCTCCGGGTAGGCCGCTTTGAAGGCCGCCTTGTGCTCTTTGATCAGCTCCTGGCGCACGTACGGCGGGTTGGCGATGACGATGTCGAACCCGCCCTTGTCCCGGAAGACCTCGAAGAAGTGCAGGCGGTACAGGAAGAAGGGCAGCGGCTCGCCGGCCCGCACCCGCTGCGCCAGGTCAGACAGTTGGGCCTTGCGCCCGGCCAGCCGCTTCAACTCCCGCTTCTCCCTGGCCATCCCCTGCCAGTTCACCTTGCTGCCCTGGCCCACCAACTGCTTCACCCGCGTGTCCACATCGCCCAGCTTCTCCTCTAGCGCTGCCAGCACCAGCGCCCGCTCCTGGGCCTCGATCTCCGTCCGCAGCGCGTCCCGCTCCTCCTTCGTCTCGGCCACGAAGAATGCCTCTTTCAAGGTCGCCAGGTCGGCCTGGGCCTGCTCGGTGCGGGTCAGCCCTAGCCCCAGTTGCGTGCCGGGGGCCGGCATGCCCTCCACGCCGGGCTGCACGTCCACCAGGATGGGCTCGCTATCCAGCGTCTCCAGCAGCGAGTCCCCCACCATCAGCTTGTAGTCCAGGTTGGGCAGCGGCTCCACCTGATCCCGGTCCAGGTCCACCACCAGCGACAACCACAGCCGCAACCTGGCGATCTCGATGGCCTCGGACTTGATGTCCACGCCGTGCAGGGCCTCGGCGATAAACTGGCGCTTCCAGCCGGCCACCAGGGAGCTGGAGCGCGGCACGTGCACGCCCCGCGCCCGGTAGCAGGCGCGCTTCAGCGTGACCAGCTCGTGCAGCACCCCCACCAGGAAAGCCCCGGTCCCCACCGCCGGGTCCAGGGCGCGCACCTGGTCCAGCGCCCGCTCGACGGCGTTCGCCTGCCGGACCGTCAGCAGGGGCGATTCGCGGGTCGCCCCTACGTCCTCGTCGAACTGAGCCAGCAGCAGGTCGCGCTCCAGCCCCGTCTGCTCCTGCAGGTAGCCCAGCAGCGCCTCGCGGCACATGTAGTGCACGATGGAGCGCGGCGTGTAGAAGGTGCCGGTCTTGCCTCGCTCCCGCTCCCCCATCATGTTCTCAAAGACCTTGCCCAGCATCTCCGGGTCCACGGCGACTTCCTGTTCCGCCGGCGTGTCCTCGGCCACGGTGAAGTTGTAGTTGTTGAAGAAGCCCAAAATGCCGTTGTCGGAGCCAGAATCGAAGAGCTCGTTGGGCAGGCGCAACAGGAAGTCGTAGCCCCGCTCGAAGAGGCCGCCGTTCAGGTAGGGGATGGAACCCCAGCGGGACTCGTCGTGGGGCCGGCGCCGGTTCAGGGTGTCGAAGAACAGCGGCTCCAGCACGCGGGCGTAGTAGTTGCCGTCGTCGTGAAGCGTGGCCCGGTACTGGTTGGTGAGGAAGCGGGGGTCGCCGGCCAGCCAGCCCTTCTTCTGGATGAAGTACAGGAACATGATGCGGCCCAGCAGGCGCTGGGTGAAGGCGTGGAGATAGGCCGGCTCGTTGAACTCCTGGATGCCGCGAGCATTTTGCCTGATGGTCTGCTCCACCCGGCGAAAGAGGCCGGCGTATTCCTGATAGAACCGGTTGGTGACTCTGTCAACGTCGAAGGCTTCGCACTGGGCGCGGTAGAGGGCTTCCGGGTCCCGCCCGTCGGCGGCCAGCGCCTCCAGCACGTCCAGGTCGTGACGCGTGGGGTGGTGGGTATCGACCACCAGCTTGCGGATCTTGACGCGGCCCCCTTCGCGGCGAGGGTTCACGACGGTGAGCCGGCGGTAGTCGGTGGTGGCTACCAGCAGGTAGTTGCCGCCGCGGTTGAGGAAGTTGCCGGCCAGGGAGCGCAGCCGGGCCAGGGCCACCTCTTCCAGCTCGAACAGCACCACCTGCAACTGGCCGGCCTGGTCTGCCAGGAGGTAGAGGCTGTGGATCGCCCGGGCGTCGGCGGGCGAGAACCCGATCTCCGTCTTGGGCAGGGGGACCGCCTCATCCTCGACCTGGTAGCCCAGCTTGCTGAAAAGCCGCAGCAGCGCCGGCGGGTCCTTGCAGAGGTGGACGTCTTCCAGGGAGAGGTGGCGTCTGTGAGATGACCTCTTATGCAACCTGGAAGAAGAATAACGGCCCATTGCCAGCGTCCCCCCTCCATTCTAATGGGGCTTGATGCTTATGAACGAAACTCCAACTTGTGGGAAAGACCCTAAGGGTTTCCGCCAACACCCTTGTATACCATCACTCCTGGCAATCTGAAGGGTCTTTTTCGCGCAGGTTGCTCTGAAAAACCCTTAGGGTCTTCGCCGCTCCAGAAATATTCAGACACGCTCTCAGCGGCGGTTGGTATCAGCCAGCCGGCCACATATTACCATGAGTTGGGCCGGCCCGCAAGCAATAACCACGGATTGGCAGGCAGACGCGGATTCCCATTCATCCCGATCCGCGTCTTTGGTGTTGCGCATGAAGCGGAAGATGCGTTTCAGGCTGGTTTTGAGACCGATCTTCGAGGACAACGCTCAGACGGCGCGCGCTTTGCGAGCGGTGCCGACGTCCATCCCAATCTCGTATAGAAAGTCCGGTGACATATCTGCGCCATTGGGCCACTCAACAGTTTCCGTTTCTGGATTGAAAAAAGCCAGTTTGAAGTACTCGATGTCCTTCAAGGGCTCGAAGATTCTCCCTTCGAGGTGCGGTGCCAGGTCAACCTCCTTCACGGTTCCATCCTCGAAGGTGATTTGCACCTTGTAATCGGTTAAGTAGACTGCGTCTGTTATCCAGTGCATCGACCTCTCCTACTTCAATGGCGCGATCCGCTGCCGGCCCAGATCCATCAGACCGCAGAATTGTCCTCGTCTTCCAGCCAGCCACGCTCGTGCAGGAATTGTTCGAGGCGATGCACCAATTGCTCACATTGCTCCAATATGTCGCCGGCTGTCTCCTCGGTAAACGTTGCACCGATGGCATAGTCGGCATCTTCGCGCCATTTGCGGGCCAACTTGTAGGTCGTGCCGTATTCCACTTCGATCAAGCCGGGCTTGATGAGGTATTGGTGAAATGCTGACTCTACACCAGAATGCTTGCTGCGGTCATGTCCCATCATGGTCAGTGTAGCAGAGACGATGTGGAAGACAGCGTAATAGGCTCGATTGACCGAGAATCGGTACTTGCTTCGTTCGAGCAAATCACGGGCTTCTGCCAGATCCTCGTGGCTTCGGGCGAGCTTCTCTCTCAAGTAGTCGGCTGAAGTTCCGCCTTCCACAAATCAACTCCTTCTTGCTCTATGCTGCGATGGAGCGGTTCATTTCGAGTGGCCATCTGAGCATAACGTTCAGCGCTCACAACGTGATCGGATAGAACCACATCATAAGTGAGGTCAATTTCGACTGCAACACGCGTCATCGCCTTTTCGAGCGTCCAATCATAATCGTGCACCACAATCAAGAGATCAATGTCCGAGTCCGGCTCGGCTTCTCCTCGAATCTTCGAGCCGAACACCCACACGTGCTGAATATTGTCATGGTTGAATTGCCGGCGTAGGCGGGTTACGAAGTCCACCAGCGCCGCTCGGTCGCGCCCGGATAGAGGTTGCAAATGCTCGTTACCCGTCAAGACCCTTGCCTCCTTCTTAGCATTTAGTCACAACCCTGCCTCCACCACCCGCTGCCGGCCCAGATCAACCAGCTCCCGCACGGCCGCGACGAGGGTCTCGGCGGCCGAGGCGGAGAGGGGGACCGGTTCTTCGTCTTCCTCCGGCGGTGCGGTCAGCTCGCGGACGTGGGACAGGCGGGCGGCCAGGTCCGCCGGCAGGTGGTCGGCGTCCACCAACACGGCCTGCACCTCGCGCGGGGATGGCAGGTCCGCCGACGGGGTGCGGTCTTTCTCGATAGCCAGGAAGGCGGTAAGGCCCCAGCCCAGGGCCTCGCGGATGGGCCGCGCCGCTTCCTCGGGGAAGCCGCCGCTCAGGACGACCTCGGCCAGTTGCAGCCGGCGCGCGGCCTGGCTGAAGCCGTCGTCGGCCTTGCGCAGTCGCTTGCGCTCGGCCTCGCGGGGGTCTGCCTTGGGCAGTGCCGGCGCACGATACGGCTCGGCAGCCGGCTCGACGGCGGGCAATGTGCCGCCCATCAGGGCCGCCAGCGCGCGGTACCCTTCCCGCTCCATCAGGTGCAAGGCCGGCGGTGACTCGGTCCAGTGCTGGTTGAGCAGCGATTCGATCTCGGGCCGGAGCGTGGCGGGCTCCTGATCGACCACCACCAGGACCGCCTGGCCATCGACGGCGCCGGGCAGTTGGGGTGCCTGGCGCACCAGCAGCACGCGACCCGGATAGCGGGCCACCAGCAGATCGGCGAAGGTCTCCAGAGCAGGGCGGGGTGGGGCGATGGCCGGCGCTTCTTCTACCACCGGCTCCAACGCGATCTCGGTCTCAACCTCCCTGGGCCGGCCCAGCATCTCGTCCAGCGTCTTGAGCAGCTCCTGGCCGGTATCCCGGAACGAAATGGCCGTGAGCGACTCCTCGGCACCGAAGATGCCCTGGAAGACGTTGCGCTTGGTTGCCAGGGTGTCCAGCATGCGCTCTTCGATGGTCTCCCGCGCGATGAGGTTGACCACCTGCACGGTGTGAGGTTGGCCGTGGCGATGGGCGCGGGCGATGCGCTGTTCCAGCACGGCCGGATTCCAGGGCAGGTCCAGGTTGACGACCAGACTGGCCGCCTGGAGGTTGAGCCCAGTGCCGCCGGCGTCGGTCGAGAGGAAGACCCGGCAGTTGTCATCCTCGAAAAAGCGCTCGACCAGCGCACCGCGCCTTGAGGTTGGCACGTCGCCGGTCAGCTTCTCGTAGCCCAGGCCGACGCGCTGCAGGACCGGCTCCGTCAGTTCCAGCATCCCGCTCCACTGGCTGAAGACCAGCGCCTTGTGGCCGTTCTCGGCTACTTCGTCGATCAGGATGTCCCGCAGTTCGCGCAATTTCGGGGATGTGCGCTCGCGCTCTTTTTCATCCAGGGTTTTGATGTGCAGGGCCAGGGCGTTGCAGATAACCCGCATCTTGACCAGCGCTCCCAGCAGAATCTGGCGCTCCTTGGGGCTCAGAGGCCGGCGGCGGGCTTTGGAGATCAGCCGGGCGACGGTTGACGCGTACTCATCGTAGGCGTTCCACTGCTCGTTGGTCATCTCCACGAAGAAGTTGTTGTCTGTCCGTGCCGGCAGGTCGTGCAGCACTTCGTCGCGGGTCCGGCGCAGGACATAGGGGGCGATGCGGCTGCGGAGCTCGTCCAGGTTCTTGTAGCCCAGCACCTTGTACGAGGTCTTGCCTTTCGGCTCCAACTGGAAGTACCGTTCGTTGAACTTCCACAACGGTCCCAGGATGCGTGGATCGAGGAACTGGAAGATGCTGTACAGCTCGTCGAGGCGGTTTTCCAGCGGCGTTCCGGTCAGGACAAAGCCGTAGGGGCTTCGCAGGCGTTTAACCGCGTCGGCGGTCTTGGTGCGCCAGTTCTTGATGCGCTGGGCCTCGTCCAGGATGATGATGTCGGGCCGCATTTGCTGGATTTGCTCCACGTCGCGCAACACCAGCTCGTAGTTGATCATGTTGAAGAAGGCGGGGTTGGCATATAACGCGCGCCGTTTGTCGGGTGGGCCTTCGATGACCTGCGCTTCCAGGTCGGTGAAGCGGCGCACCTCGCGCGCCCACTGGTGTTTCAGCGAGGCCGGGCAGATGACCAACACGCGCTGAATGTCGCGCAGTTGGTGCAGCAGCACAGCGGCGGCGATGCCCTGGATGGTCTTGCCCAGGCCCATGTCATCGGCCAGCATGGCGCGCCGGCCAAAGGCCAGGTGCATGGCCCCTTCCTCCTGGTAGGGGTACAGCCGCGTGGACAGGACGTTCAGCGAGCGGTTGCCCTGGCGCACCTGCTCGGTGAACCACTCTTTCTGTTTGCGGATGGCTTCGCGGTCGCGCAGCAGTTCCAGGTGGTCCCGCACCTGGTCGGAGACTTGCAGAGCCGCACGCTGGCGGGCCGGCAACGTGTCGATTTCGTGCAGCAGGGCCGGCAGGGTGTGCAGGATCGGTCCCTGGAGAATACCTTCGGCGTCGAAGTAGCGGTTGAGGAGCTTGCGCAACGCCGGCGATTTCGGGAGGGGTTCGGAGACGCGGACGGTGATGTCCCGAGCGTAGTGCAGGTAGATTCGGGTGACTGCCGGCCGATCAGCCGCCAGCTTTTCCAGCTCATCGCCATATTTGTCCCGCAACTGGATCAGGACACCCTCGATGTGTTTGCAGGTGCCGATGAGGTTGGTTCGGTAGTCGGGACAGGTGCACGTGTTGTGGAGTTCTTCCAGGTCGTGAATGCGCACGCGATAGGTGCGGCCGGAGATGGAGGTGACCTCAAACGTGCTGTAGATGGGATGATGGCCACGATTGATGATGCGTTGGAGTTCTTCTGCGCCGCGCTTACGCCGGCGTTCGATTTGCTGTTGGATCATGTCCATGGTCTTGCTCCTCTCCACCGCCTCCTTTGGCAAGCACTCGTTCATGGATCTCGTACACGCGAACCAGGAGGCGACCGATAACATCAGGGTACTCCCCGGAAAGAGGGTCTGAGGTCATAGCTGGGACAGTTCTTCGAACAGCGATCGATTCTCATCGATCAACTGGTCAACAAAGGCTACCGCACTTTCCTGAAAAGCCTCGGCCCAGGCGGGTTGTGTCTCCTCTCTGTCCACCTTACGTCGCCGCAGCCAGGCCTTCACCGCTGCTATCAGGAAGGAGTCCAATTCATCTTCATTGACATGTTCTGTCTCCAATTGCATCGCGACGTCCTCTGGGAATCTCACCGTGATCCTATCCATTGAACGCTCTCCTGTACCTCCGTGTAGCTACTGCACGCTCGTAGTTGCGAGTCTCACTGAATCCGGATCCTTTGTGTCCAGTTCGGTATCATGATACCACGGGAATCAGAATCCCGCAACTTTGTTGCTGTACTGGAGATTGGATATTGGAGATCGTATCATTGGGAATCTCCAATCTCTAATCTCCAGTCTTTGCCAGAGCCGGCGTTGTGGTTGAGATGAGGATTGGCGGTGGGATGGGGATCGATGGGACGGCCGGCGCGGCCGTCGGGATGGGTGCCGCGGGCAGGAATTTGGTATGGCCGGCGGTTGATTGGCAGCGTCAGGACAGGTCTGAACGGAGTCCTTCGGCAGGTCCCGGGCCGGGGGCATAGCCCGGCCCGGGACGCGCATGTCGCTCTCGCGGTGCCGCGAGCCTATGATCGACGCATCAGGTACACCCCACCGCCGCCAATCACCAGCCCGATGATGAGGGCGATGATGGCGTACAGGGTGGTGTTCGCCGGCGCTGGAGCAGGGGGTGCCTCGGCGGTTGCTTTGGCGGTGGAGGCCGCCTCCTCGGCCGCGGTCCTGGCCTCTGCCGCTGTGCTCTGAGCACCTGCGGCTGCGGTGGCGGCTGCCTCGGCGGCTTTGGCGGCGTCCTGTGCGGCTGAGGCCGCTTCCTCCATCTTCCTGGCAGACTCCGGACCCAGCTCAACCGGGGCCGCGCCGGCTACCTTGGCCTCTACGGCATCGTGGATCAGCTCGTTCATCTTGTTGATGTGGTCATCGTCACGCACCACACGGCCGTAGGTGGCGATCACCTTGTCGTTCCAGAAGCTCTCGTCGGACATGTTCTGGTGACAGCCCATGCAGATGCCGGTTCGTTCCATCCGGGTTCGTGTGTCGTCATCCAGCGGCCGCGAACCGGGCCAGTGCGAGCCGACGGTCTGGAGTTGCTGACCGTCGCGGGAGACGATCTGGCTCCAGTCGATGGACAGCTCGGGGATGGCCGGGATCTGGACCTGGGCCTTCTTCGGCCAGATGGTGCCATCGGCGTTTTCCAGGTCAACGACGATGTTCTCGGGGTAGCGCTGTTGATAGAGGCCGTTCTGGATGCCGTAGCCCATGCTCTTGGGGTTGCTGTGGCAGCTCTCGCAGGTGCGGGCCTTGCGCGTCACCGAGTGCGGTTGCACCGGTGCCATGTCGATGGCGCGCTGGCCTTCCGGCCCACCACCTTCAGTGCCCGGCGGTGTCTTGCCGATCGCGTCGAGCAACAGCACATCACCATCAGGCCCGAAGACGGTCTTGACCACCTGACAGCCGGGCATCAGGGGCGTCACCCGCCCCTCGCCGTTGATTCCCAGAACCGGGTTCTCCCAGCGCAGGTACGAGCGCGACTCGTTGACCTCGCCGGGCGATGTGCCGCCCACTACGCCAGGGGTGGTTGGCTCCTCGGCGGCCTCGGGATGCTCGGCCACGGTCAACCCGTCGGAGAAGCGCGTGTGCGTGTTCCCGATGGCAACCCAGTCGGTAGACTTTGCGCCGCCCGAGTAGTCAACCTTGACGTGGCATCCGTAGCACTGAGGGACCCAGGAGGCGTGGCAGGCGTAGCACTCCATCTTGTCCATGTGGCCGGCCACCTTGTCCATGGACACTTCGGCGTCGTCGGTCTTCCAGGCGTTGGTCTCCTTGATCCGCTTCAGCAACGGCACTTTCAGGTCCGCGCCGGTGGCGGAGTGCAGGATCACCTGATCGCCCTTCCGCACGACGTTGCCGAAAGGGTTGCCGCGGGCGGTCAGCAGGTAGCCGTCCTCCGCGGGGTAGACGGTGCCGAAGGCCTGGAAAGGCAGGAGTGAATCGGTCGTACCCCGAGGCTTGTCGGGCATCTCTCGCCCGAATTCGTCGCCGTATCCCAGAGGCAGTTCCCACGGGTACTTGTCCGGCGTGCCGTGACAGTCTGCGCACTCGATTTCAACCTGGCCCAGCGTCGTGCCGGGGATGTTGCCATCGCCGTGCATGTCGATGCTGGTGTGGCAGTCCTGGCACAGCATCCGCGCGGGGTTGCCGTTGACGTCCTGCGCGTCGTGGTGCAGGTCATCCTTGATGTACAGGTACTTCTTGGTGTGCAGCTTGGGCTGCGACTTGCCCGCTTCGTTGAAAGGTGAGCCGTAGGGAAACTCCATGAGGCCCTGGTACGTGACGCCGATGCGCTTGCCCCGGTTGTGGCAGGAGTTGCACGTTTCAACGGGGATTCCGTTGTGGGCCTCGCGTGTCCCCTGAATCCGGTGAACCAGCAGGTGGCCCGGTTTGTCCTTGGGGATGGTTGGGTCGTTGCCTTCGTAGAGCCCTTCGTTGCTGTAGGGGATGTGGCAGGACGAGCAGCCCATGCCCCGGTAGTCGCCGCGCTTCAGCCGGCCTTTGATGCCCACGTGGCACCGCTGGCACTGTTGCCGCTGATAGGTGAAGCCGGCCAGGAACGGGTTGTCTTTGACCTCCTCGACCGTGGGGTTGGGCAGTTGCGTCAGCGACGACGGGAACTGATCGGGGTGGGCCGCCGCCATGGCTGACATGTATGCCTTGTAGTCATAGCTGCCGATTTGGGGCTCCGTCCCATCGGTGTCCTTGACGTCGTAGTTGCCCCAGACGACCTTCTGGTCTTTCTGAACGGTCCACGTCCACATGTTCCCCTGGATCTTGCCGGCCTCAGTGTTCATCAGCGCACGCTCCAGGCGGTAGGGGTAGCCCGGATGGCAGCCGGCCTGGCCGCAGGTCTTGTCGGCGATCCAGATGCTGCCCGGATCGGGGTAGAAGTTCGTGGGTCCGACGTCAGCCGGCGCGCCGCTGTGCGCTTTGTCCTTGTCCTCAGTCTCGTCCGGGTTCCCGCCGTGGCAGATGGTGCACGCGCCGGATCCGCCCAGGGCGGCCAGCATCCCGCTGCCCGCCTCGCGGATGGGCTCGATGCCCTGGTGGCAGGTCAGGCACCCTTCTTCCTTCTGCTGGACCGGGGCCGGCGGTGGGCTCGCGGCTCCATCGGCCCGGGCAACCACAACTGTTACCAGGATGGCCGCGAGGATAGCAACGCTGAGAGTCAGGGATCTGTATTGCATGTTGTTGGACCTCCTCGCTATCCACTTCTCTGCGTTTGGGCGCGTTCCTGGGTTCGCCGGCACCTCCGCGCCCCTAAAGATGCTGGCTGGAAGACACACTGCAATTGTGTCAGGTCAGGTGACCACCTCCTTTCCGCGCCTGCCTTACATTGTAGCACGTTGGCTTCCAAAAAGCATCACCCCGGAGTACGATTCCTGATCACGCTCGAGGGTGACTTTGAGTCACGTTCCATCATGTGCTCTCTGCAGTAGACACTTTCAGGCTCTCGACGCATGGTGACTTCCCACAGCTAGCGTGGGCATCTTGTCTCGCCCAAAGACCTCTCGTTTGGTCCCTCTGATGGCGAAGCTCCGGATTCCCAAGCCTGTGCGTAAACTGGTCCGCCAGCGGGCTGGAGGTCGCTGCGAGTATTGCCAAACTCCTACGTGGCTCAGTGGTCTGGGGCACGAAAGCGAGCCTGTAATCAGCGGTCCAGGCCGTGGCGCACAGCCCACACGGCAGCCTGGGTGCGATCGGAGACGCCCAGTTTCTGGAAGATGTGGCGTACATGGGTCTTGACCGTGTTGATGCTGATCGACAGAGTCTCACCGATTTCGTCGTTGGCCAGGCCGGCGGCGATCAGGCGGAGCACAGCCAGTTCCTGGTCGGTGAGCGGCTCGACGGGCAGCTCCTCAGGCTCCGCCGTGATGGGGCCTTCGGATGTCACCTTGCTGAGGGCAGCCCGGAGAAGTTCGTAGTCGAGCAAATCGTCGCCGGCCACGGCTGCGCGGATGGCCCGCACAATGCGGTCCGGGTCGGTCTCTTTGGTCAGGTAGCCGGCGGCGCCGGCTGCAACTGCCCGGGCCAGGTAGCCCGGATTGGCGTAGGTCGTCAACATGATGACCCGCACTTCAGATTGCCTGGCCTTTATCGCCTCCAACGCCCGGAGTCCATCGCCATCGGGCATCCGAATGTCCAGCAGAACGACATCGGGAGACAATTCCTGGGTCCCCGCAACAGCCTCACGACCCGTTGCCGCCTCGCCCACAACCCGCATGCCCTCTCGCTCAAGCATGGCACGCAGCCCCTCACGCACCACACCATGATCATCAGCAATCAGCACCGTGATAGGATTCATTCCCTCCATGTTTGCTCACCTTGCCATCCAGCCACCCACCTAGCCATCTACCCCCCATCCCCCTGACCATCCACCCGAAATGGCAACATCGCCCGCACGACCGTCCCTTTTTCAGGCCCACTCTCGATGATGCACTCACCCCCCAGCACTCGGGCTCGCTCTTGCATGCTGATCAGGCCCATGCAGTGGCCGCTCCTGTCCACACAATCGGGATCGAAACCACGGCCCGAATCCCGGACCTCTACCACCAGCCGTCCATCTCGTGCGTCAAGGCCCACGACGACCGAATTGGCATCTGCGTGCTTGCGGATGTTGGTGAGAGCCTCCTGAGCAATACGGAAGGCGGTGATCTCCACCGCTGGCGGCAGGCGGAGCTGCTGGGGATGGGCCTCTATGGTGACTTCCCAGCCGGCCTCAGCGCCCAGTTCGCGGGCATATTGTTCGAGCGTTGGGACCAGCCCAAGGTCATCCAGCGTGGCCGGCCGCAGCCCCTCAATCACCCGTCGCGCCTCGCTGATGGCCGTCGCCAGTTGCGTCAGCCCTTTCTCCAGCGACACCTCCGTATCAGCCAACCCTTGGTTGCGCTGGGCGACGAAATTCACCAGATGCAGGCGCGCGGCCACCAGGCGCTGGATCAGACCATCGTGAATGTCATAGGCCACCATGCGCCGCTCCTCCTCCTGAGCCGCGATGAGCCGTTCGACCAACGTCTGAAGCTGTGCTCGATGCTCGGCCAGGGTCCCGTAGAGCCTGGCGTTCTCCAGAGCGATGGAGGACTGAATGGCCAATGTGGCCAGCAGGTTGCCCGTGGCTGGATCAGCCAGGTCGGGCTGATGGCCGTAGAGTTCGATGAGTCCTTGCCGGCGTGCCCCTGTGGACAGCGGGGCACAGCATACGATGCCGGCCGGCCCGTCATCCGGCGTGAGCAGCGTGGCCTGCCAGTTGCCGCTGGTGAGAGCCGCGTGCCGGGTCGTTCGAGCACCCACTGTCTCAGCGTGAGGGGCCCACTTCTCATCCCCGCTGGTGACAGCACATGTCCCTTCCGCATTATCCTCGTCTATCAGACGAATAACGCAGTAATCTGCCTCAAACAGCTCTTCGGCTGCTTGCATGATGGCCGTCAGCACCTCTGATCGTTCCAGTTGGGCAGCGATACGCTGCCCGGATCGGTTAAGGAGGAACAGCCGGTCCAGGTTGGTCTTCAGAGCCTCCGCCATCTCGTCGAATGCGGCCGCCAGTTCCCCGATCTCATCTTGGCTGGATATGGCGACGGGGGTATTCGTTTCACCCTTGCCAAGACGCTTCACCCGCTCTGTGAGGGCCAGAACCGGCGCGGTAATGCTGCGGGCCAGGAACACAGCCATGGTCACGGCCCCCAGAACGGCCAGCACCAGAATGCCGACTGCTGAGAAGCGGAAGGCGCGCACCGAGGCAAAGAGCTCGCTTTTCGGTTCCATGTGTAGCAGCACCCAGTGGGATCCATCTCGTCGCCCAGGCGGATAAACGGGTACATGGACGACCACATTCTGGTCGCCTGGCTCGGTCCCCGTCTGATCGGACAGAATGTTACGCCAGTGTTGGGGGAAGTCGGCCTGGAGGCGGTAGCCGGTTCCCAGGTCCCATGGCCGGCCCCACTCCCTCGCCGGGTCGGGGTGCACCAGATAGTACCCGTCCTGATCGACGAGGGCCAGCTCGTGGCCCTCCGCCCCCTCACTCGCGTAGCGCAGAAATTCCTCGGCATAAAGGTTCATGATCACAATGCCGGCCCGCCGACCATCGGCGTAGAAGACGGGGGTAGCATAGCGGATGACTGGGGTATACGGCGTCTCAATCCGGCCAAATTCCCGGTTGAGGTCTAGCGGTGACACGTAGACCTCGCTCCGAGACAGGCCGATGGTTTGGGTGAAGTAGTAGCGGTTGGACTTATCCTGCAGTTGGTCGAGAGGAACAACCTGCACTGCCCCGTAGCTGGCATTCACGCGCACGAACTCCCACCCATCTTCGGTGATGTAACGCACCTGGTAGTACATCGGATGGGTTTGGGCGAAGACGTAGAACTCGCCGGCCAGCCGGCCTCGCCAGCGGACAATGGCCGCCGGATCACCCCTGGCCCGCGCATCGATAAGCGAGGCGAGGGTGTTAATTTGGCTGAGGTAGAGCACATCCCCCCGGACGCCGGCCAGATATCCCTCAATCCGGCTGGCGCGCTGCTGTAGATCGGCCAGGGCTTCATCAACGGCGCGCTCGCCCAGCACGCGGCTGGTGACCCAGTTGCCGTACAGCGCAGTCCCCAGCAACGGGAGCAGCACAACCACCAGGAATGCAGCGATCAACTTGCGCTGAATGCGGCTGAAAATCTTCCTTCGCAGAAACTCGCGAATGTCCTCACGGGCGCTTGCATTCCTCGAGCTGGTTTCCCTTTCCACCGATGCTCTCATGTAAGTGCCTGCCCATTTGTATATGCGGCTGTCGGCCTGAGTTACGTAAGTATAGCACAACTGGGTCGTAAGGTGGTCCAAAATGAGTCAAAACAGGGGTTGCATCAGTGAGCGTGTCAACAGGCTGGCACGCAGGCTGGTCGGGGTGAAGGATGGATCGCCCAGCCGCTGGGGCAAGCTCAGGGGCACCTGTGGCGCTTTCGGCTGGACCTGGGGGTCGTCCAGAGGCTGAGTCAGTCGCCAGAAGGTGGCGGGGTGTTCGGGTAGGGGAGTGGGAACCGGGAGATGACCGGCGCTGATCCTGGCCTCGATTGCTGGTCGCGTCTGGGGGGCTGGGGTCAGTTTGGCTCGTGGCCGGGGTTGATAGTGAGCTGGTCGAGGGCGCGGACGGTGACGAAGGGGATGTAGCCTTTGGCCAGAGATCTGGCATAGGCATCATCGATGTGGGCCGGTGTTGTTGCGTAGTCAATGGTCAACACCAGCTTGCCGGCCTTCGCGAAGGGGTCGAGGTGCTGCTCGATCCACGCCGTTTCGTCGCGGGGCGTCGGTTCGTTGTCGCCGTTGTCGCCGTAGTAGATATCCTCGCGGCCGACGCCGGTCAGAGCAGCCAGGTATTCGGGGTAGTCAGCGGCCAGGTCTTCGGCGTTCTGCGCGAATACCGCAAAGCCGGGGTGCACACTTCGGGCATAGGCGGTCAGGGCGCGCACAAAATCTACCATCTCCTGAGCGGCCGTCGTGCGGCCCTGCTCCTGATAATACCAGTATGCATCTACCAGGTCCAGGTATACTCCATCGTAGCCCCGGGCCAGAATCCGGTCGAGATAGCTGTCCGGCGTGCCGAAGATGATGGTCTGCCAGGCCGGGTCCCAGTAGTGCACCTTGTAATTCCCTTCCCAATTCGGGTTCTCAACGTCCAGCCAGGCCGGCGCGTCCTCGTCGGGTATGCCCCGGGGCGATTCATCGTCCCAGGCCGGGTTCCAGTAGTAGCGATACGTCTCGGCTTCGCCGATGCTCAGGTAAGCCAGCACGCGCTTGGGCCCCCCCGGACTGTGCTGCAGGGCCGCGATCTGGTCGGCGGTGAATGCCTGCTCGTCACTGCCGTCAGCCGAGTAGTCGATGACCACCAGATCGTAGGCCGTCGCGCCTATGGCTTCCAGGTCCAGGTTCTGGAGTTGAAACAGGAAATCGTTTATCTCCGTCCAGGCCGGCGCTACTTTCTCGTCTCTCCGCAGCGCTCCGGCCGCTGCACTGCCGAAAGGATGACCGGTCCAGGCTATGAGAAAGATTCCCAGTAGCATAATGAGGCGCAGTCCAGATGTCCTGTATCGTTTCATCGTTTCGATCTTCCAAAAGAAGAAGGTCAGCCCGGCGAGCGTGACCGCTCGGAAGACTGACCTTCCTATCGCTTTCGGCAGTCTGGCGATCATAGCCTTGCGGGAACTGCTCCTTAACAGCCAATTCGGCTGCATGAGCTTTTGTCAACTCTGGCAGCTCATACTATAATTGGTGCCATCACAGGGGGGTCTCGAGCCAGCCGACCCGGGCCGCCAACGGGCCGGTTGCGTTCTCGTCAATAGAACCGGCCATTGTGTGTGTCCCCTTCCACTCTCTTTGCCAGCCCACGGCACCTCGTATGCCGGGGCTGGTTTTTTGTTGCGGATCACCGGCGATGATGGACGACCAGCGACAGACCCAGGTGACGCGGATCCAGAGTGAAGACGGTCCACAGGCCAAAGCCACAGCCCACGATCCCATGCTAGACCAGGTAATCGGTGGGCGGTACCGGCCGCTGGACCGGCTGGGTGCCGGCGGCATGGGCGTGGTCTATCGGGCTCACGATGCCCAGGCCAACCGGCCGGTGGCTCTCAAACTCCTGTCCCCCCACCACGTCTACACTGCAGGGGCACGGCGGTTCCGTCGGGAGTTCCGCGCCCTTTCGCGCCTCTCCCATCCCCACATCGTCCGGGTTTTCGACTTTGGCCTGGACGACGGCCAGGCATACTACGCCATGGAGTACATCGCGGGGCTCAACCTGGCCCAATGGCGTCTCCAGCAGGGTGGCCAACTAACCTTGCCGGCCTGGTTGACCGTCGCCCGACAACTGGCCGAGGCTCTGGCCTATATCCACGCCCAGGGAATCATCCACCGCGATATCAAGCCGGAAAACGTGATGATCGTCGAGCCGTCACCACCAGTCGATCACCTGTCAGCCAGGCTCATGGACTTCGGAGTGGCCAAGTTGCTGGAAGCCACAACGCACCTGACGGAGCCGGGCAGCCTGCTGGGCACAGCAGCCTATATGGCGCCCGAGCAGGCCCAGAGGCTGGCCGTGGACTACCGGGCCGATCTCTACGCCCTGGGTGTCCTGCTCTACGAAGCAGCCACCGGCACCCTGCCCTTCACCGCCGACGGCCCGGTTGCCCTGGCCCTGCAACACATTGGCCGCGATCCTGCTCCGCCTCGGTCGCTCAATCCAGACCTGCCTCCCCCCGTCGAGGCTGTCATCCTGCGGCTGCTGGCGAAACAGCCGCAGGCACGCTATCCCTCGGCCGAGGCCCTGCTGGCTGACCTGGCCCGGGTGGACGGTGCGGTGCCAGCCATCGCGTGGCAGCCGAAACGGATGCGGGCCGATGTCGTGTTTCAGTCGCCGCTGGTCGGTCGCGAGGCAGAGATGAGCCGGTTGGGCGTCTGGTTGCGGGAGGCGGTAGCCGGCCAGGGACGCCTGGTCTTGATTAGCGGGGAGGCCGGCGTCGGCAAAACCCGGCTGACACAGGAATTCACTGCCCGGGCGCGCTGGGAGGGGATGCAGGTGCTGGCCGGGGGCTGTCACCCCCAGGAACGCATGCCCTACCAGCCTTTCGTCGAGGCCCTGGAGATGTACTTCAGCCGGCTGGATGACGCCGAAGGCCGGGCGCTGCGAGATGAAGGGGGTCCGCTGGCTGCGGAGTGGCTCAAACTGGTGCCGGCCCTGGCCAGGCGACCCTTCATGGCCGAAATGCCGCCTGGCGCGGCCCTCGGGCCGGAGCCGGAGAAGTTGCGGCTGTTCACCGCCGTGCGTTTGCTCCTGCATCACGCAGCCCAGAAGACGCCGCTGCTGCTAGTCCTGGAAGACCTTCACTGGGCCGAGGAAGGCACTCTGGAGTTGCTGAGCTACCTGGCGCGCAACGCACACCAGGAGCCGGCGCTCCTGGGCGGCACCTATCGCACCGAGGAAGCTCGTCCACTGGAGGCCTGGATGCACCGGCTCACGAAAGCCGGGCTGGAGGCCGTTGTCTTGCCGCCGCTGAACGAAGCGGAGACAGCGACTCTTGTGGCCGGTGCCCTGGGCCTGATCGCGCCGCCGCAACAGTTCGCGCGCTACCTCTACCAGCGTACCAATGGCAATCCCTTCTTCCTTGAGGAGGTGCTCAAGTCGCTGATAGAGGCCGGCATCCTCCATCGACGTGATGGGGCATGGCACACCGATCTGGATGCGCCGCGCTACGAGGACACCCGTGTGCCTTCAACTATCGAGAGCGTGATTGTCGATCGCCTGAGTCGGCTGAGCGCCGACAGCCGGCAGGCCCTGAGCTGGGCGGCCGTCATCGGTCAGGCATTCGATTTCGACGTGTGGCTGCGGGTCCTGGGGTGGGACGAAGACCCCCTGCTGGATGTGAGTGACGGGTTGCTGCGGGCCCGGGTGGTAACGGAGGAGGGGCGCACCGGGGATCGCTATGCCTTCAGCCAGAACCTGATCCGCGAAGTGGTGTACCAAAGGTTGAGCCGCCGGCGCCTGCGGCGGATGCATCAGATCGTCGGCGAACAGATGGAAGGAGCCTATGCCGGTCGGTTGGAGTCCATCGCGGCCGAGCTGGCGCACCACTTTGACAACGCCCAGGCGTGGGACAAGGCACTGGAGTACCACATCCAGGCCGGGCATCGTGCCCGGGTGGCATACGCCAACGCCGAGGCGATCTCCCACTACTCACGCGCTCTGACATTGCTGGATCAGCTCACCCCGCCTCAGCCGCAAGAAGAAGGGCAGGTAGAGGATGAATTCGCTGCCCGGCGATTCGCAATCCTGACCGCCCGGGAATCGGTCTACGACCTGTTGGGCCGGCGCGACGCCCAACGCCGGGATCTGGAAGCCATGCTGGCTCTGGCCGAAGCGCGGCCGGCCACGCAGTGGCTGGCTGAGGTGTCTCTGCGCCAGGCCCACTTCTTTCGGGGGATCGGGGATTACGCCGGCGCTGAAGAATCGGCCGCGCGGGCGCTGAGTTTGCATGAGGAGGCGGAGGATCTGGCCGGCAAGGTGGTGGCCCTCGCAACCCTGGGTCAGATCCACGGCGAGCGCAGTCAATACCCTGAGGCCTTGAAGGACCTGGAGGCAGCCCTGGACCTCTGTCACCAGATCGGCGACCCGGCAGCCGAAGAACGGGTGCACCGCCACCTGGGGGATGTCTACCACGATCTGTGCGATTACCCGCAGGCGCTGCGCCACTATCAGGTGGCTGAGGAGATCAGCCGGCAGCGGGATGACCGATGGGGGGTGGGCATCGTGCGGGGCAAAATGGGCAACGTTTATCGCGCGCTGGGGCAGTACGAACAGGCGCGGCAACTGTATCAGGATGCGCTGGACACTCATCGGCGCGTTGGGGATCGGCAGGGAGAAGCCCATGCCCTGGGCAACATCGGCAACATCTACCGTGGTGTAGGCCGGTACCCCGAAGCGGCCCATCACTACCAGCAGACGATGGCCATCTGTGAGGAGGTGGGGGATCGGTACGCAGCCGGGTTGACGGCCATCAACCTGGGTCTGGTCTCCGCCGGCGAAGGCGATCTGGATCAAGGGCTGGTCTATCTGGAGCAGGGTCTGATTCTCGCCACAGAGATTGGCTCGGAGCTCCTGCGGGTATTCGCTCTGAATTCTCTATCGACCCTGCAGCGTGAGCGCGGGGAGACGGAACGGGCATTGGAGTATGCCCTGGAGGCGACGGAGCTGGCCCGGCAGAGGTCCCTGGTGGGCGATGAGGTGGAGGGTCTGGGCAACCAGGGCATGGCTCATCTGGCCCTGGGAAATGCCGATCAGGCGCTGGTGTGTACTACCCAGGCGGTGGCCTTGATGGACGCCCATGCGCCGATCGGCGGTATCGATACCGAGGAGAAGACGCTTTTCTATCATGCTCAGGCCCTGGCAGCCAATGGGCGTCGAGCAGAGGCGAGGGCTACGCTGGAGCGGGCGCACACAGTTGTGATCGACAAAGCAGACCACATCGCCGACCCGCTTATGCGGCAGAGCTTCCTGGATCGGGTGCCGTTGAATCGGGCGATTTTGGATGCCATACAGGGAGGGAACGATGGAGGAGAAGATCGCAGCGCTAATTCATGAGGGAGGGGCACGGCATCTCCTGGATCAGCCACGGGTGACCCTGGGACGGGCGGACGACAACGACATCGTGGTGGACGACACCTACGCCTCGCGGGTGCACGCCGAGGTGGTTCGGGAGGGGCATCGCTTCGTGGTCCGGGATCTGGACAGCACCAACGGCACCTTTGTCAACGACCGGCGACTGACCGTGCCCCACGTGCTGAGCCACAGCGACGACATCCGCATCGGCGATGTGCGTTTCACTTTCATCGACCCTAACGTGACGGCCGTAGCGCCCCCGGCCGGCGGCCCGGTGCTGCGGGTAGACGAGGTGGCCGGCGAGGTGTGGATCGACCAGGAGCGGATCCAGATAACCGCCAAGGAGTACCAACTGCTCCTCTATCTCTACCAGCGGGCCGGCCAGGTGTGTAGCAAGGACGAGATCGGCCAGGCTGTGTGGCCGGAGTACGAGGGCATCATCTTCGATCACAACGTCGAGAGCCTGATGAACCGACTGCGGCGCAAGATCGAGCCGGAGCCGGCGGATCCCCGCTTCATTGTGACGTTGAGAGGTCGGGGGTATAAGTTGGTGTTGGGGGAAGAGGGGTAGAGAGTGGAGATTGGAGATTAGAGATTGGGGATTGGTGGTCAATGGATAGGTGGTCGATAGAATAGATGGGGGGTCGTCGCTGGTCCCTCGCGTGGTGCGCTGATGGTTTGTGAGGTAAATGTGAGCTTGGAGTCGCGAACGCGAGCGAATTGCGAGCCAGGTGTCAGGCAACCGGGGGTAAGAGCGAGTATAAATATAGCTGTAGTCGGGGTTGCTACCCAACCCCTGATGGGCTGATTTCATGTACACGGTCTGAGTATGTGTTGGAAAAGAGGGTGTGATGCGGTTCTTACGATGCCTGATGGTGTTGATCAGTCTCATGCCAGGTTTGATTGTGCTGCGGGGGGTGGACCCGGCCCATGCTCAGGGCGCTACGGGCGCGCACAAGGTCCTGGTAATCCCCGCGTCGTTCTCGGACGTCCCGCTACACCCCAACTGGCAGACCGACCTCACAAACGTCCTGAATCGCGTGAACGCCTTCTACACCAACGTATCTGGCAGCCAGTTGGACCTCCAGTTTACAGTCCATTTGCCCCCAATCAGCATGGGCGTGAGCACACCATACGGCGACAGCGATGGAGCTGGGACAGACGATCCTGGCCGGCTGATTCGGGATGTGGTAGCCCAGGTAGATCCGGCCGTGGACTTCGGTCAGTTCGATACGCTGATGATCGTTCACTCTGCTGACGATGACTTGCACAACGATTGCCCCTGGAAAAGCTTTTGGGCCAGCAACCCCGCAGCGCGGCAGGCCTGTCTCGAATTTGGAGCATCCGCAGCGCCCCCGAATAAGGCTATCAACTCTGGCGTCTACGAGGCCACAACGCCCGGAGGGCAGACCCTACCCTATCCCACCTCGGATCTCCGCGCCGGCCAACGTATGTACGTCAATCGCGCAATCATCCTGTCTGAACGATACCACGACAACACCAGTCCCAACCCGCCCGACTTGCCACAGGATGATGTATTTGGCGTGTACGTCCACGAGATGGGGCACGAGATCGGTGCGCGCTTCCCCGATCTATATGATCCGGGAGGCTGGAGTTGGGGGATCGGTTACTGGGGAGTCATGGGTACCGGGTACGACTTGCCCGAACCCAATGAACGCCGGGGTAAAAACCCTGGTGAGCCCAGTGCGTGGACCAAGTGGTATATGGGCTGGGCGTCTGTGACCGTCCAAGGAGACCGCGTCAGCAGCAGCGGCGCAACCAACCTGATGTTGCCGCCGATGGAGTCATCTAATCGCTCGATCTTTCGCATCAACTTGAAAGGGGGCGGAATCGACAACCGCGAATACTTCCTGCTGGAGACCCGGGATCAGTGTAAGGGTACGAATTGCACGAACCACGATACGCGATTGCCCGGCGACGGCCTGCTCATCTGGCACGTCGATGAACGATTGGCCGCGCATCATGTGATCCTGGGCTCTCTGCTCACTCGGTGGGACGAGAATGTGTTGGAGTCCACCTGTATCAATGGCGTGCCGCGCGATAAGTTCATTGATCTAGAAGAGGCCGACGGGAGGAACGATCTAGACGCCTTTCCTTGCCCTGGCAACCCAACGCCAACGCCCTACCCGAACCAGAACCAGGGCGATGCAACAGACCCATACGCTGGTGTCTCCGCCTCATCATTCGGTATAGATCGCAGCCAGACCAACCTGGGCCAGCCCACGGGGATTGCGCTCAACAACATCGCACGCAACCCGACGACCGGCGAAGTGAGCTTTGACCTGACGATGCCCTTCCGGGTAGAGAACATCATCTACACCCCACCCAATACGGTCCAGGTACTGTTCAACAAACCCGTAGACCCCAACAAGGTGGTGCCGGTCAACTTCTTCCTCTCCACGGGCTTCACGGGTTTCCACCCCGATTCTGCAACCGTGGGCAGTGATCCCTACGTAGCCGTCCTGAACTTCACCAGCCTGGGCATCAGCCGGAGTTATATCTACACTCTCCAAATCAGTGGAGTGACGAGTTTCACCAGTGAGAGTCTGCCGGCAGACCCCACCAGTCTCCAGAATGCGATCGGAACGACGGCCCAAGGTCTGATACTGAAAGGCACCACCTGGACCCGGTCGGGCAGCCCCTACTGGATCGTGGACGACATTGTGGTAGATAAGAGTGCCACGCTAACAATCGAACCCGGCACGATCATGCTGTTTAAGCCGACCCCCGGCATCTCCATCGACCTGCCCACGGGTCAGAACGATATCACGGTTTGGGGCTGTCTGGTGGTCAAAGGTACCCCAACCAACCCGGTGATCTTCACTTCTTCGGCCGACTTCCCCGCGCTGTCGGACTGGGGCAGTATCCAGATCATCGAGAGCCCCACCGAACGGCCGCGCAGCATCATCACCGAGAAACGCGCGTGTCAGAATCGGATTGCCTATGCTGACATCTCCTACGGCACTGAGGCCGTTGTGGGGAGCCCGGCATCCTTCAGCCTGACGCACTCGAACCTGCATCACAACGCCACTGCGCTTGCCCTCTTCGACAACCCCGACCAAGCTGACGTGGCGGCTGGCGGCACCGGTGTGGACTTCTCTCGGTCTGTCCCCACCATTTACAATAACAACTTCCAGAATAACTGCGTTGACATCCGGGTGGGGAGTCAACGGCCAACTACTGGAACGCGAAGTGTGGGCCGAGGAGCCTCCATCGCAGCCTGGCAAAACTGGTTTTCGTCCGTGATGACCACAACCGACGGGTCGCCTGGTGCTTTCGTAAACCTTACACCGGCTTTGGCCGCACCGGTGGACCAGGGGTTCACTACCAGCAGCATCGCCCTGACCCTCAACGGCGCTTCGGTTTCGACCGTCCGGCCTGGCAGTACCATCAACATCCGAGTGACCGGCAGGGATGTGGATTCCAGCCGGCGCAACGCTTACGCACTCACGGCAGTCTCGCCCAGTGCTGCTGCTTTGGTCGCCATGCGGGAGACGCCCATCCGAGGGGAGTACGCCGGCACGCTGAACGTGGGGAGCCTCACGGCAACACCCTTCGGCACCATCGGGAGCCAGGGCGGGGAGTCGATCGTGCTCACTGCCGGCCGGCTCAAGGCCAACCCAACGCAGGTGCTCACGACGACGTTGGGCGTCTGCCGCGACGAGGACATCGACTGCGACTGCGACGTGCAGTCGGACGACGTCCAGGCCGTCGCCGGCCAGTGGCACAAGCCTGCCGGCCCGCCCTTCGATGTCAACAAGGATGGGAACCAGGACGTGGTGGACGTGATGCGCGTGGCTGCGAAGTGGGGCGACGTGTGCCAGATGCCGGCATCGCCCACCTTCACCATGCAACCCAGCCGGGGCGCTGTGTACGTGGCCCTCTCCAACCCGGCCAACGGGAGCAGATTCCAACCCCAACCGTTTGCGACGGTGTGGCACCCTTTCTTCGGCATTGGGGAGGAGATGCCGGCGGTGAGCGACTTCAATGGCGATGGCCTGGACGACATCGCGGCCTTCGCGCGCAGCGGTGGCAATCAGGGCAACGTGTACGTGGCCACCTCCGACGGGAGCAGCTTCCAACCCAAGCCGTTTGCCCCCATCTGGCACGGTTCCATCGCCATTGGGCAGGAGGTGCCGGCCACCGGTGACTTCGACGGCGATGGTAGGGACGACGTCATCAGCTTTGCGCGGTAACCCGTGCCGGCGTTCTGCCGTGCAATCCACGGCCCGCAGTTTTCGCGCAGCATGATCATGGAGCAGGAGAACTCGATGGGCGATCGCCCGCAGAAGGTGCAGAAATGGAGTAAAGCAATGAGAGCACGATGGTTCATGGTGTTGGTTCCCATCGTGAGCCTTTGTCTTCTGGTTGCGCCGGCACGGATCACCCAGGGGCGGGAGCCGTCTCACGCCAGCGGGCTGATCCCCGCCTTTCCCGAGCGCAGCGCGCTAGGCACGGGTGAGCCGGCGAACGCAAGCACCGCTCAGCAGCCGGCCGAGAATGTTGAACTCCTCGGCCAGATTGGCGGCCCAACCTACGCTGTAGCCGTGCAGGGGAACTACGCCTACGTCGGCATTGGGCCACGCCTGGTTGTGCTGGATGTCTCCAACCCGGCCGACCCGACGATGGCGGGCCAGACGGCTCTGCTGGCAGATTCCGTGCAGGACGTCTACGTCGTCGGTGCTTACGCCTTCGTGATCGATGGGACTGGCCTGGTGGCGGTGGATGTCTCCAACCCCGCCGCACCGGTGGCGGTGGGTACCTACGACCTGCCGTGTTGCGCCAACGGTGTCTACGTCGCCGGCAGCCATGCCTACGTGGCCGCAGGGGATGCCGGCCTGCGGGTGATTGACGTCTCCAACCCGGCTGCACCGGTGGCGGTGGGGTTCTACGAAACGCCGGGGGATGCCTATGACGTCTACGTCGTCGGGGACTACGCCTACGTGGCCGATGGGGGTGGGGGCTGATCATCCTCCGGTTTACCGCGCACCGGGTGTTCCTGCCGCTCGTTCAGAGGAACGTCGCCAGCCCGGTCGCGCTCGAGCTCATCGGCTGCTGGGAGGATGCAGCGGTGAGGGAGATGGCCGCAACCGGACACCACCTGTATGTCGCTACCGACGACCCCCTGGGCCGGCTGCGGGTTCTGGACATCGCCAACCCCGCTACCCCGACGGAGGTTGGGTTCATCAGCGATGGCGGCGGGGCACCTATCGCCGTTGGGGATAACCTGCTGCTCACAACCAGGCTCAATACCCTGTACGTCTTCAATGTCACGGACCCCGACACCCCACGACGGCGAATCACCCTCAACGTGGGGGATGCGGGCGAAGCCATGGCCCTGGCCGGCGACTATCTGTTCGTCCGGTGCGGTCGGGTCAGAGTGTGCGTGCTGTCCATCGCCAACCGGTGGTACCCCCAACTTCGCGCCAGCACCATCGTTCCTGCCGCCGACATTTCGAAGCTCCTGGTGTTTGACGACAGGCTCTACGTGGGGTCAAGCGACGGCCTGTTGGTTTACCGGCACTGCTTCGTGGACAACGGGCCGTGCGGTGTGCCGGCGACCTATTTTCCCCTGATTACCCGTTA
>CAZHMV010000050.1:0-5828 GCA_964532665.1 uncultured Anaerolineales bacterium | reverse complement strand
TGGACAACGGGCCGTGCGGTGTGCCGGCGACCTATTTTCCCCTGATTACCCGTTAACCCTACACAATCCTTCCGCTCGCGAGACCACAAATTGCTGCACGGGGAGGTCAAACGACCTCCCCATTTTGCTGCTGTCCTCACACCGCTCGTGAGGCAATTGTGAGCCTGCTGGTCCGTTTGTGGGCCAACCACGAGCCAGGGGTCAGGCAGAGCGCGAGCAGACGTGGTAAGATGAGGTCAGAGAATTCGAGGGGCGGAAGCCCTTAAGACCACGGAGGTAGATACGATGAAGCGGTTACTCAACATAATGCCTGCGCATAGTCTCGAATCGATCACACGAGAGGAGAGGACACTCGTGAGGAGGTTGCTAGTCGTTTGTATGCTGGTCATGCTGCTCGGCAGCATCGTACCGATCCCTGGCGCTTTCGCCGAGGAGCCTGATGGGGGTGGGGTGGCCGGCGTTGTCGTCGAGCCCGCGCTTGCTGAATCGGGCGGGATCATGGAAGGGGCGCCTGACGAGATCGACTCCAGCGCGGCGCTGGGGTCGATCCTCGGCGACAGCGACGGCATGAGCCTGGACACTGTGGGGCAGGCCACAGGCGTGGTACAGGTGGGGGAGGCGGTTGACCTACAAGGGGTGACCCGCACGGATGCCGGCACTGTCCAGGGAGTTCTCCCGTTCACCCTGGACAGCGTGGTACAGTGCAAGAACGTGCAGCGCGGGGACCCCGTGACGCCCACGAGGGTTTACGCCGGCACGGACTCCGCAGCCTACACCTGGGTTAAGCTAACCAACGTGAGCGCCGCCGTACGCCTGCGCGTGATCTGGTACAGGCCCGATGGAGCGTACTATGCCCATGCGATCACGGGCTGGGTCCAGCCGCCGGCCGGCGGTGGGGCCTGGAGCTGGGTGAAGCTCTGGGCATGGATCCCCATACAGGGCTACGCACCAGCCAATCTGGACGGAGAATGGGTAGCCAGGACGTTTATCGAAACCGCCCCAGGCGGCGGATGGATTGCCACCGGCACGCGACGGTTCACCATCAGCTTCAAGTTCATCGACCGCGAGTACAACCCGAGCCGGCCCAACATCACGGCACACACCATGGCTACGGTCGTTACTCCTGCGTTCCACCCTGTTCAACCCGGTACCTACAAATTCTCGCCCTCGGCCATGCGGGCGGTGTCATGGCTCCTGATCGAAAACGTTGCCGAGAGTTTAACCACCCGCTGGGAGTGGGTTGATCCAAACGGGAACGCCTACTGGACATATGAGCATGTCACTCCTGCACCGGCACCCAACAGGGCGTACAGTTACCGCGCTGCCGCCTGGATCTTAATTGATGGGACGCCAGCGGCCAGCCTGCCTGGTGAGTGGCAGGTGCACATATCCATAAGAGGGGCCACCGGGGTCTGGCAACGTAAGTACAGCAGCGGATTCAGGGTGCGCCGATTGTGGAGTTTGCGGGTCTGGAATTTCGCCTACGATGGAAATGATCGAGGGGATTTTCGGGACACCAATGTGGAGGTGAAGGCAAGAGAGGTTATCGCCGCGATGAACCGTTGGTTCATCGCGCAAGGGTGTGCGAAAGTGGAATTTGAGTTACACCCGGACAGCGTCACCCATCCGACGAAGGACGACGGCAGCCTGCTCGATCGTGAACTACGGAATCCTCGCAGTGACAACCACGACGACCGTATCTACGACTGGATAAACGACCACCGCAGTGATGGTGCGTTTAACATCGCGGTGGTGCAACAATGGCGGGGCGACGAGTACGGAGGGGCTTCCGATCCTAACCATCTACCTGATGGCGCAGCAATCGCTGCGAGTGGCAACGTACGAACTGCTGGAGATACTACGAAGGCAGCACGAACCTGGGCACACGAAATCTACCATTGGGCGGGCAGAACACGGAATTCGAGCGCTAGGGGACTTGCGGCCCATGGAACCGGAGACCCAGTCAGCCGGTCAACTTCCCCTCCTCCGGTACGTAGCAGCAACTTTTTCGCCGGGGATGTAAACACCAGCGGCACGCCGATCACTCTGAACGGTGTGTCTTCAACGAGAACTGCCACGATGTCAGCGGGGCAGTGTGATGACTTCTACAATGAAACAACGTATAGTCGTTAAGAGTCTCAAATCGACCACACGACAGGAGGCAACAGTCATGAGGAAGTTCCTGATTCTTGGTTTGCTGGTCACGCTGCTGAGCATCGTCGTTCCGGTCCCTGGCGCTCTGGCCGATGAGCCCGACCAGACCAATGAGCCCATAACACTCATCAGCGCCGGCCCCGTTAGCAGCGAGCTATCGGTTACCGCCGATAAAGCACAGGTCGAAGACGATACTTTCGCCAACACGCTGGGCGATGGCCCACTGGAAGGGGGACGCAGCGACGCGACGCCCAACACAATTATCGGCTCTGGCAACCGCGAGCGAGTTTGGACCACCACTGATAATCCCTATCGTGCCGTTGTGCACCTGGAAATCATCAGGGCCGATGGTGGGCAGGACTTCTGCACCGGGTTCTTTGTCCGGCCAGATATGATCATGACCGCCGGCCACTGTGTCTATCAGTACGACAGGGCGGGGCGCCCGCTGGCCGGACGTGGTTGGGTGAATCAGATCGCGGTCATCCCGGCACGCAGTTGGCAGTGGGAGAACGGGCAGCGGGTGGTAAAGATGCCCTTCGGCCAGGACGATGCGGTCCGTTTCATCACCAACACCGCCTGGGCCGGCAACCAACGCCCGGGCACCCACGATCGCGACTTTGGTTTTGTTGTCCTTCCTGACCGGACACTTTTCGATGGGCAGAAAGGGACAAATGGCAGGATCAACACCCTGTTCCGCTTGCAGGAGTCTGTCTTGAATGTGGGACACCCGGTCACGATCAGCGGCTATCCCCGTGATAAGGCGTGGTTTGTACCGCTCTCAATCGGTACGCCCCCCAATCCGCTCTATCCGACGGGGCTGTGGGAGATGTGGACGGACACGGCCAATATCAGCGGTGTCACGCCCAGCAGTAACAACCCGTTGCAGTACCAGACCTTGGTGACCGCCACGCTTGGCCAGGACGGTGCGCCGTGCTGGTACACAGAGCAGGGACCGGCCGGGCCAACTTACGTGGCGGCCGGGGTCTACGTGCACGGGACGTCTAATTACAATGCCTGCGTCGTCTTCCGAACGGCCACTATCAGCGGCAAGGTGACCGATGGACTCGGAATCGGCGTCGATCCCAATGGTCATGCCTTTCCTGTAAAGGGCGCGTTGGTGGAGCTCTACAACACGGCTGGCAATCTCATCGGCGGCACGTTCACCGATGCGAACGGCACTTACACCTTCTCTAACGTCCCGGTCGGCCAGAACTACCGCCTGCGTGTTTCGCTCACCGACGGTGGGGTGTCCCTCACTCCGGGATCGTCCCAGTCATTTCTCAGATTGGCGACCATACGCGTTACGGACGGCGCCGCCGGCGTCAACAGGGGGAACGTCGTATATCTGGAGCTGATGGTATCGGTGCCCAACGTGCAGCCGCAGAATGTCGCCTTCAGCCCCAACCAGCCGGGGGTCATGTCCAACGTGGCGGCGAGCCAGTTGAACCGGTTGAGCGACTTCGCGCTGATGTACACCTACGCCTCAAACGTGATGCGCTACATCCGGGGGACCGGCATTCCTCTCCGCCCTACGGGCAGCGTGCCTAGCGTCCTCACCGTCCAGGGTTACAGCGTGGCCGAAACTATGCAGGCTTGCCCTGTCTCTTGCTACGATTTCAGCACTCAGACCGTATACCTTCAAGATGCCAACTCGAACCACAGTGCACGCGGGCCGGCGGCTAAGATCCGCTTCACCACTTACCATGAGGCAGGCCATTGGTTGCTCGACCGCACCAAGGGCCTGGCGCCCATCTTCTATTATCAGGATGAGCCAATGGCCTGGTCACCCGATCTCGCTTGTGATCATTTGCGGGATGTCGTTGTTGACCACGCCGGCTTCTGCTCCAGCATCACCCAAGGCTCTTGGGTGGAAGGCTTTGCCAACTTCTTCGTGTCGGTGATGAAGATGTACACCAACGAACAGGACCCCGACCGGCCAATCGACGGCCCCAGGGACTACCCTGATGCCGATTTCACCGTGGAATACAGTAAGTGGAGTGAATACGTATGGAGTAATCCCATGCAGGAACTGAAGGCCTGGGAGTTCCAGGGGGAGCTGGAAATCGATGACGAAGGCAACCCGGTTATCGTCATCGATCCGGCGACCGGCTACCCGAAGCGTGTGGTCGAGTTCGAGGAATGGGCCGTCGCCGGGCTGCTGTGGGACCTCATCGACCCCTCTCCTGAGGGAGCGAACCAGGTCCAATATACTGACAACCTGCAGGTACCGGCCAGCAACCTTCTGCAGGCCATGCTGGTGCGCAACGGGCAGCTTCCGCTGCACGACGTGCCTGACCTGCATAAGATTCTGAAGCAGGACCAGGACTCCACACTGCGCGCAGCCTTCGACGGCGATGCCGACGGAGATGGTGTGCAGGACCTGGACGAGATCTTTGTTACCCACGGCTTCTTCGACGCGCCCGGGACGAACGTCGGCGCCACTGGGGGGACCGAGCCGGTATGGGACGGTGACGTCTCGAAGATCGGGTTCGGCGGTCGCCGGCTCAGCGAGCACGAAATGCGACAACTCTACGGCGACAATCGAGACGATTGGCCCACAGATGAGTCCGGACAGATCATGTATCAGCGTTGGTAGTCAGTGTTACCGTGCTGACATCAGGATAGATGTCTGCCACACCGGGCCCCGGTTCCCGTGGCGAAAGCCGGCGAGACTGGGGCCTTCGGCTTGTCAGTTTGAGGCGTTGCTTCGCTGAACGTTTACTCCTCGCTTTCCGGCGACTTACCTTCTTCGCCGAAAGCCAGCGCCTGCGCCTGCCGGCTGACGGCCTGGTACGCCGGCCCCAGGCTGGAGCGCAGGCTGGTCGGGGCGAAGGAAGGGTCGCCGAGGCGTTGCAGCAGGCTCAACGGAACCTCGGGCGCTTTCGGCTGAACCTGGAAGTCGTCCAGAGGCTGAGTCAGGTGCCAGAAGGCGTCGGGGTCTTCGGGTAGGGGGGCAGGCGCTGTGTCTTCGGCCGGCAGGGCAGTGGGATCGAGGCCTGCCTCTTCCTCCTCGGCGACGGCGCGGCGGGCGCGCAGGCCGGCCAGCACCTGCTCCTGGGTGCGGCCCCGCAGGCGAAACAACATGAACGGATCGTCGTCAAAGGCTTCGCCCAGTAGGAAGTAGACGGCTGCGATATGCTTGCAGGGGTTGGCCCAGTCGGGGCAGGAGCAGTCGGTGTCCAGCTCGCCGGCAGAGGCAGGGAACAGGCTGGTGCCGGCAGCGTCGAAGGCCGCTTCGATGTCGGCGGGCATCTCGCCGGCCAGCAGTTGCGCGGTGAAGATAGCCTGATCAGCCAGAAAGTCGAGCACCCGCTCCCAGTCGGCGTTGCGCAGGGGCTGCACCTGGATGTGAACCTTGTACGGGGTGCGCCGGCTCCCCTGGACCCGCGCCGTGACCTCACCATCCTCCACCTGGATGTCCACCACCTGGCCACGTCGGGCGTAGGAGCGCCCCCGGTTCAGCCGTTTCGGGTCCATGATGCGCTTCAGGGCATCGGTCCAGCGTTTTGCCCACCAACTCTTGCCGATGTCGCCCCGCTTACTCCGCGCCTTGATGCCCCCCTTCACGGGGATAGGACGGGTTGGTTTGTAGCGTTGCCACCAGGACATGAAAACCTCCTTCTTATTCCCCCACCGCCTCCGGCCTCAGCGTCAGAATCTCCCGCAGATCGTCC
>CAZHMV010000049.1:0-33945 GCA_964532665.1 uncultured Anaerolineales bacterium | reverse complement strand
CGCGGTTATCGCGGCGGTTATCGGCCTTTGGAGCGCCGCGAAATCGAAGCTGGCCTGCGTGACGGAACCATCCGATGCGTTGTCAGCACCAATGCGCTGGAACTGGGCATCGACATCGGACAGCTCGATGCCTGCCTCATGGCCGGCTACCCGGGGACCATCGCCAGCACGTGGCAGCAGGCGGGGCGCGCCGGCCGGCGGGCGGGGGTGTCGGCGGCGGTGTTGGTGGCTGGCGCCAGCCCGCTGGATCAGTACATTGTCACCCATCCCGGCTACTTCTTCGGGCAATCGCCAGAGCATGGCCTCATCAACCCCGACAACCTGCTGATTCTGCTGGACCACATCCGATGTGCTGCCTTCGAGCTGCCCTTCACTGCCGGCGAACCCTTCGGCCGCCCGCCGGAGGTCCGTTCAGAGGATCTGTACAGGCCGACATCCACCGCGTCTCAACTCGACATAACACGAGAAATCTTGGGCTATCTGGCCGAGAGCGGCGACTTGCACCGGGTGGGGAGCACGTACTACTGGATGTCCGAGAGCTATCCGGCCGAAAGCGTGAGCCTGCGCAGTGCCGGCCCCGACAACGTGGTCATCGTCGATGCCGGCGATCCCGAGGAGGTCCAGGCCCTGGGCACGATCGAGCGCCAGAGCGCGCCGCAGATGGTGCACGAGAGCGCGGTCTACCTGCACGACGGCGACACGTACCTGATCGACCGGTTGGATTGGGAGGCCGGCCAGGCCTTCGCGCGCGCCGTCCAGGCCGACTATCATACCCGCGCCAGTGTCAGCGTGGATGTTCGGCCGGTGGACACGTTCGAGGAGAAAGCGGTGGCCGGTGCGACGGTTGGCTACGGCGAGGTGGAGGTTACGAGCAAAGCCACCAGCTTCCGTAAGATCCGCTTTTACACGCAGGAGACGCTGGGATGGGGCGAGATCGACCTGCCTGAGCAGACGATGCTGACCACCGGCTACTGGTTCGTCCTCAGCGAGGGGGCGGTGGAGCGGCTGCGGGAGGCCGGTTGGTGGCAGTTCGATCCCGTCGGCTATCGTGGACCGAACTGGCAGCAGCAGCGGGACGCCGCCCGGGCGCGGGATGGCTACCGCTGCCGGCACTGCGGCGCACCCGAGCGCCCCGACCGCCAACACGACATCCACCACCTGCGACCCTTCCGCGACTTTGGCTACGTCCCGGGCGAGAACGAGCATTATCGCGCGGCCAACCAGCTCGACAACCTGATCACGCTGTGCCGCGTGTGCCACCGCCAGGCCGAGAACGCCCAACGCTTTCAGGGCGCTCTTACGGGCCTGGGGCACGTGCTGGGCCACGTGGCGCCCCTCTTCCTGATGTGCGACTACCGGGACATCGGCATCCAGGCCGAGGCGCAGGCGGCGTGGAGCAAACAGCCGACGGTGACGGTCTACGAGCGGGTGCCGGCCGGCGTCGGTTTCAGCGAGACGCTGTTTCGCCTGCATGGCCGGCTGCTGGCCACCGCCCAGGAGCTGATCCGCGACTGCCCCTGCGACCGTGGCTGCCCGTCGTGTGTCGGTCCCGTGGACGAGGTGGGCGAAGATGCGAAGGCGTACACGCTGGCGATTCTGGGGGAGCTCATGACAGATTCGCCAGGTAGTAAGTGATGGTCGCGTGTACTTGCTCAAGGGACAGGGTTGGATAGTGCAGGACGATTTCCTCTGGGCCGGCGCCCGCCTCGTAATCGCGCAAGATGGTCTCAATACCTACACGAGTACCCGCGACTCGGATGGCGTCTTCTCCTATGAACTCAAAATAACTTTCCAGTTCCATGGCTTCCTCCGACTCTCGTCTGCCACTTCGCAGCAGCCCGCTGCACCGTTCTCTTTCACTCTGCCACCTATTATACGCAAAGCCGTGGCGGCGAGCAAGCCGCTATGAATAGGGGCTTGCCGGCCTATCCTCTGTGGGGCGAAGGTCTCCGACCGACGCCCTATGCGGCGGCGGTCAGGAGACCTTGCCGAACGAAAAGGATCGTTTTCATGCTTCATGGAGCCCCGTAGGGGCATGTTGACTGATCACTGATCTCGCATCCGTAGAGCGTGTTCGATGGCCCAGATGGCCTGGGGGCGCATGTACATGGGTGCGCGGTAGTTGCCGTGGATGTCCCAGGCCTCCGGCGTGCGAAACCAGAGACCTTTGGTCTCATAGGTCGTGTTGACCACACCCCAGGCCGTGCGCCAGGCCGCCTGATCCAGGCCGGCATGCAGCATTAAGGCGGCCAGCGCGTAGGAGATGCCGACCCACACCTCCTGACTCTGCTCGCTGCTCCGATCGACTGTGCCGTCGGGTCGCATGCCGTTGACAGCCCCCACCTCCCCGCCGGCAAACTGCTGCACATTGTTGTCGAAAACCGTCTGCAGGGCCACACGGACGTTCTCCGCCGGCACGATGGGCGGCAGATGGGTGGCATAGGCATACCACTGGCCGGCCAACTGGTCGGCCATGATAGAGTCGTGGTGCTCGCCAGCCGTGTCGTACAGGTAGTAGCGGCCGGTCCAGAGCTGTTGCTGATAGCTGGCCTTGCCAGTCTCCAACAGGGCTGTGTAGCGCGCCACGGCTGCGTCGTCTCCCAGCAACTGTCCCATCTCGACGGCGGCCTCCAGTGCAGCCAGCCACAGGCCGCCGCAGTAGGCGCTTAATCCCTTCATGGGCCAGGTGTCATAGGTTTGATCGGGCAGGCCGTCGTTCTCGGGAATGCCGTCCCCGTCGCGGTCAAACTGGCCCAGGTAGGTCAGTGCCTGCTGTACACCGGGCCAGGCCGCCTCTAGCAGCCGGCGGTCGCCGGTGAACACGTAGTCGCGCCAGATGAGCAGCACAAACTTGGTGTTCAGGTCCTTCCAGATGTTGACGTCCTGCCAGGCGTAGGCGTTGGGCCGGTCCCAGGGGGCCTCGGTGGGGGCACCCAGGTCATGGGGCAGCGCGCCGGCCAGCTTGCGCACCGTTTGCTCGCCGGAAGCGCCAATTGTCACCGGCGTGGGGTCGTCCAGGCCCACCGTGCTGATGAACTGGCGCATGACCTGCAACTCCAGTTTCGGCCAGTTCAGCAACAAGGCCCACGAGGCGTAGAAGCGCACGTCCAGCGTGCTGTAGAAGTCGTATATGAAGGTCTCCAGATAAGTGAAGCGGCCGACCTCGCTGTCCGGGCCGGCAGCACTCATCTCAGGCGGCTGGCCCACGCGCCCGGCTTCCCAGGCCGTGCCGCCGTCCACCAGGTAGTAGAGTTCGTTGAAAAGAGCGGCCTTGTACCAGTCCGGCCTGTCGGCCGCCAGCACCTCCTGGTGCCATCTGTCAATGGCAGCCTCCCACTTGTCCCGCTTCTGCAATCCCTCTTTGGCGATGGTCCAGGCGTTGCGGCCGCTGCGCCCGAAGAACTTCGTGTACCGCCGGTACCACGCCGCCTCGGGCTCGCCAAACTGCATCACCGGCAGATCCCAGGCCACCACGAAGGGGATGGCTTTGCTCTCGCCTGGCTGCAGGGTGAAGGTGGCAGCCAGGCCGGCACCGGTCTCTGTGGCCCGGGCCGGCGTCTCATCCTCCGAATTGTCCAGCGCACCATCGGCTGCGAAGTCTGCCCAAATATCGGCGCCGTCCCCACGGGCCAGGAAGCGACCGTGGTGGCTAAGGACCACCCCTGGCTCCGCCAGCGCAGCAATGGCAAACTCGCCATCCCATGCCCGTCCGCTGAAGGGGACGTCGCGGGTGAAGACGATGCCCTGCATCTCGGCATCACCCAGGCGCTCTGTGCGCACCTGGGTAACGCTGTGCGTGCCCACGCCGCCGGCCACGCCCAGGCCCACCAGATGTTGCCAGGTAAACATCAGGCCCACCGTCAGCAGCCGGTCGCCGGTGTTCTCGGCCGCCCACTCGATGATGCCCACCGGATAGCTGGTCGCCTGGTAGTCGTGAGGAATGATCGGCGAGAACTGCCGGCTGACCAGCCGCAGCGGCCAGTCCGGATGGTCGTAGACGTACCAGGCTTTGGGGAAGAGGGCGTAGTAGCGGCCCGCGCCCACCGGGTAGTTCCACTGCCAGGCGCTCAGGAAACTGGCCGGCGTCTCCGTCCAGAGGGCCTGAGTGACCGGCTGGCCCTGCCCATCATCGATGAAGACGGAGAACATGTTGGCCGGCAGTGGCAGGAAGCGGTGCTGGCCCACATCCAGGTGCCAGCGGGCGAAGTCACCCCGGGGCGTGCGGCCGATGCTGCCGCTGCCGAAGCCGCCCAGCGGCACGCCGCCCCAGGGACCGTCGTCAGGCAGCGGCTTCCACTCTGACTTGTCCTGGGCCGGCTCGGGATGGCGCAGGCCCAGGGGCCAGCTCCAGGCGACGGATGGGATCTGTGATGGGCGAGGGCGTTTGGCCGGCGACACCACAGTTTGCGGCGCCTGACCGGGCGTGGGAGTCATGGTTGGGTTACCTCCAATACAACTGATGATGAGCATCGCCAACGCGAGCACGAGCGTGCGACCGAGCGAGACTGATCTCTGGACAGACAAGGAAATCACTTTCTGCTCCATCAGGATACAAACATCCAGTTGCAGCGTTGTCAATTTATCCAAACTGGGGTAGAATTGATATGCAAATACTGTGTTCTTCCAATTCTTCAATCCTGATCCAGCGTCTATGGTTGAATAGGTGAGCCATGCAAGCAGTAACGGTGGAACTTCCAGGTCCATTGTTTGATCGCGTGCAGCAACGGGCCGAGCGATCACGCCGCTCCCTGGAAAGTGAGCTTGTCTCGCTGATCGCCGATGGCTTGTCAATCGTGCCGGAGGACAAGCCTTTGCCGGTATATGACGAGATTGTCAATCTGATTGCCAGGGGCGCTCCCCCCCAGGAAATCGCCAATTTTCGTTTATCCCCTGAGGCACAGGCCCGTGCCCGTGAGTTGCTGGCACGCAACCAGGCGGGGACACTATCAGCAACTGAAAAGGCAGAGCTTGATCTATACACCCAGCTCGAACACCTCCTGGGTCTCATCAAGGTACGCGCCCAGCAGATCCTGGCGGACAGCGAATGACCCGCTATGTACCTGCACCGCTTCGCAACCTGGTTATTGAACGAGCGAGAGGGCGTTGCGAGTACTGCTTGATTCATGCGGACGATGCAATCATCAGCCACGAAGTCGATCACGTCATCGCAGAGAAGCACGGTGGCCCGTCAGCAGCAGAGAATCTGGCATTCGCGTGCTTTCCGTGCAATCGCTACAAGGGCAGTGACATCGCATCCGTTGATCCCCTCACCGGAGAGATAGTACCTCTCTACAATCCCCGTGTTGATCACTGGAGCACCCACTTCGCAAACGAGAATGGAATCATACGCCCTCTGAGCAGCATCGGCCGCGCCACAGTGCATCTCCTGAAACTCAATCTGCCTGAGCGGGTCCTGCGCCGGCAAGGGTTGATATCCCTCGGGCGCTGGCCAGAATAGGCGTTGTGCCGCGGCCCTCCTTCCTGCCGTCAGCCTAAACGCCATCATCCTACCGTCTACCCACTGATGACCGATGCAGGACGCTACCCTTTCACCGCACCGGCTGTCAGGCCGCTGATCATCTGTCTCTGCATGACGAAGAAAATGACCAGCACCGGGATGGTCACCACGACTGAGGCGGCTGACATCAGATCGAAGCGGTTGACGTACTGGCCGACGTAGAGCCGGATGCCCACCGGAATCGTCTGCACGTCCAACACCCAGGCGAAGAGCAGTTCGTCCCAGGCGGTTAAGAAGACATAGATGGCGGTGGCGACGATGCCGGGGCGCGCCAGCGGCAACGCCACACGCCAGAAAGCGCCGAAGCGACTGCAGCCATCAATGCGTGCTGCGTCCTCCAGTTCGCTCGGAATGGCAGCGAAAAAGCTACGCATGATCCACAGGCTCAGGGGGATGTAGAAACCAACGTAGAGAAAGATGAGACCCTGAAATGTGCCCACAAGTTGGACGCCCAGGTGGTTCTTGACCCAGATAAAGGTGGCATAAAGTGGCAACAGGAACATGATGCCCGGGATCAACTGGGTCCCCAGAACCGCCAGCCCAAAGACGTCTGCACCGGGAAAGCGGAATCTGGCCAGTGCGTAGCCGGCAAACGTAGAGAAGGTGGTGGCAATCAGAGTCGTGGCGCTGCAGATGATCAAGCTGTTGCGGAAGTAGCGCCCGAAGTTCACCGTTTTCCACAGATCGACGTAGTTGCTGATTTGCCAGACTTCAGGCAGGATGTGCGTACTGCTCACCAGTTCCTGGTTTGTCTTGAAGGAACTCAGCACCATCCAGACGATAGGGAACAGCGCGCCGGCGACAATCAGCACCAACAGAAGATCACCCAGGCGATTCAGTAGCCAGCCGCGCCAGCGATACCAGGCATTCCGGGAGAGAGACCATTCCTTCTCTGAGACAGAGAGAGATCTTAACATCGAACTTCCCCTATTCTTCGGTCAGGGAGGTGCGGAATACGCGGTACCATCCCGCCACAAACACCATCATCCCCAGCATCATCAACGTGGAAGCGGCTGCCCCCAGACCGAACAGCCAATAACCGAAGGATTGGCGCTGGATGGCCGGCATCAGCAGGTCACCCCATTCGCCCGGATAACCGCCGCCGTTGCCAAACATCATGACGACAATGTTGTAGCCAAACACGGTGAAGATCACGCCCCACAGCAGCAGAATAGAGATCACCGGCTTCATCAGAGGCAGGGTGATCCGCCAGAACTTCTGCCAACCCGAGGCACCGTCGATCTCTGCGGCCTCATACAGTTCGCCGGGGACGATTTGCAGGCCGGAAAGCAACATCACCGTGTTGAAAGGCAACTGGCGCCAGATGGTAGGGATAATTATAGCCCAGATCGTGTTGGGTCCGATCAACCAGAACGGTTTGTGGCCAAGGAGATGGAGCCAATTCACCAGGATCATGTTGATGATCCCACGATCGCGCAGCCACATCATGCCCCACAACATGCCCACGGCATAGGTGGGCACAACCCACGGAAGCAGGATCAACGTGCGTGCGATCCCACGGCCACGAAATCGACGGTTCAGCAACAGGGCGGCTACGATGCCGATGCCCAACGCGCCGGCGTTGACGAAGATGCTGTAGATGAGAGTATTTCGGGCTGCCAGCGTGATGCCGGACACAACCGGGTTGTTCGGGTCGGCTATGATCAGCTTGTAGTTGTCCAGGCCAATGAACGGCGCTCTCAAGAACCTGCCCAGGGTGAATTGGTTCAACTTCAGGAAAGACATCCAGATGCCCTGAACGGTGGGGATGAAGTGAACCAATAACATCCCAATCAGGGTGGGCAGGATGAGCAGATAAGCGAAGCGGTGATACTTGATGCGCCACCAAAGCCTGGGGCCTGCGTTTGGGCGTCTTGTCACGGCTGCCATTGCTGAGTCTCGGCGGAGCGGCTGACGCGCGCGCTCCGCCGACTGTGTCTGCCGCAGGCTATTGCGCTTGCGCCAGCAGATTATTGACCTCCTGGACGGCTGCGTTCAGGCGGTTCGGGATCATGGTGTCGGGGTCAAAGGGGCCGTTGACGCCGGCCACGTCATCCCACAAGGCGCCCAGGCTCTTGACCATGGCCGTCTCAATGGGCCCCCACGCGGCGATGGCCGGATAGGACTTGCCGTTTTGGACTGCCGACACGAAAACCTTGAAGTCCGGGTCATCGGAGAAGGACGGGTCGGCCAGTGCTTCCTTCAGGGCGGGGAGCATGCCAATGTTGTTGCCGTAGCGGATCTGGCTTTCCTTGCTGGTCAGGAACTTGACCAGCTCGACCGCCATCTCGGGGTGTTTGCTGCCGCGCCACACGGTCAAGTCAGAGCCACCGACGAAGGTGTAGCGGCCGGCCGGGCCGGCCGGGATCTCAGCCACAGCCAGGTTCCTGGCAGCGTCGCTTTCCATCCAACCGCCCTGATCTTCGGGTGTGCGGGCACCTTTGATCAGCCACGGACCGGAGATGACCATGGCCACGCTACCATCGGAGAAGAGGCCGTCGATCTGGGCACTGTTCAGCTCCAGGCTATCCCCGGGGGCAAACCCCTGGGTGTAGAGGCTGGCGTAGAACTTGACACCCTCGATCCCCTCCGGGCTGTTGAAGACAGCCGCCGTGTTGCCGGGGTTGAGCATGTCCCCCCCGGCTTCCCAGACCCACGGGGCGAAGTTGTGTAGCACGTTCCAGTCGTTCTTGCCCGGGAAAGCCATGGGCTTGATGTCCAGGCCGGCTGCTTTGATCTTCTCCAGGCCGGCTACGAAACTGTCCCAGGTATCGAACATCTCAGCCGGGTCCACGCCGGCCTGTTCCAGCACGTCCTTGCGGTAGACAACGGCCCGGGTGTCCACGAACCAGGGCATGGCGGTGGTGAAGCCACTGCCCACCGGGTTACAGGTCTTCCAGCTCGCATCGACGAAGCCGTCACCACCGCCCATGGCCGCGACCTCGCCCGGCTCGAAGGGGCGCAGAGCGCCCATGGCGCTGATGGCACCCACCCACGTGGTGCCAAGCTGGCTGACGTCCGGGCCTTCACCGCTGGTGGCCGCAGTGGTGATCTTGGCCCAGGCAGAACCCCAGTCAATCACCTCGGCCTCGACAGTGACGTTGGGATGCAGTTTCATAAACTCATCCAGTTCGATCTGAATCGCACCAGCCGGGTCGGGGCCGTTGGGCATGATCCAGATCTTCAAGCTGATCGGTTCGGCCGGCACAGGGGTTGGGGTCACCACAACTTCTTTGACAACCTCTTTCGCCACCTCTTTTTCGACGACCACGGTCTTTTCGACGATTTTCTCCTCGACTCGCACCTCAGGTGTAGGCTGGGCACAGGCAACGATTAGCAGGCCCATGATAAGAGCCAAGGCAATGAACCACGATCGCTTGCGCATTGTTGATTCCTCCTTCCTTATTCAAGAAACGCCAGGGCGAATCAAAGTCAGTTTGGTGTTTGCTGTCAGGCAGGTAGTTCGTCCTATACCGCCACCTCCCTTCCTCATTAAAGGCCAGAGCCACACGAGGCCCGAATAATCAACTCAGTGGGCAGAACCACACGCTTGGGTTCAGAATCCATCTCCTGCAATCGTTCGATCATGATCTCGGCGGCCATGGCACCCAACTTCTCGACCGGTTGGTGTACAGTTGTGAGCGGCGGTGTGACAGCAGTCGCTGGGGGTAAGTCGTCAAAGCCAACGATAGCGATGTCTTCGGGAACATGCTTGCCGGCCTCGCGGATCGCACGCATGGCACCAATGGCCATACTGTCGCTGGCTGCAAACACTGCATCGACATCATGCCGCAGCAGGGCATGCATCGCCTCGTAACCGGAGTCTTTGCTGAAGTCACCCTCCACAATGAGTTCTGGATCAGGGACAACGCCACGCGCCTGCAAGGCATCCCGATAACCCGCCAGGCGATCCTGGCCCGGGACCGTATTGAGCGGGCCACTGATGGTTCCGACGCGCCGGTATCCCTGGCGCAGCAGGTGGCTCACAGCCATGCGGGCCCCGTTGCGGTTGTCCACGTCTACGTAGCACAAATCCTCAATGCCGGGATGCCGGCCAACCACAACAAACGGCATGGCCGCTTCCTGGAGACGAGGGATGAGTGGGTCGTCCAGGACGGCCGAGCTGACGATGACGCCGTCCATCAGGCCACTGCCCAGAGCACGACGGTAGAAACGTTCCTCTTCTTCCTGCCCTCCCAACCACAGCATCACAGCATAATCGTGGTCGTTACAAACGCCCGTAATGCCTACAATCAAAACCGGGAAGAAGGGGTCCGTGAAGACATTGGTGACGGCTCGAGGAATGGCGATGCCAATGACCTGGGTGCGGCGGGTGGCCAGGCTGCGGGCGGCCGCGTTGGGCTGGTAGTTCAGCTCGCGAATGACTTCCAACACTTTCCGTCGGGTCGATTCCCGGACGTTGGGGTGATTGTTGACGACCCGAGACACGGTGGATCGAGAAAAGCCGGTCCGTTTCGCAATTTCTTCCAGATTCATGGTGACCCTCAAATATTGGGAGCGCTCCCATGAATAATCACAAAAAGAAGCCTTGATTTTCGGATGTCAGGGCTGAAAACATGGGATCAGGGCTGCAATTTGGGAGCGCTCCCAGACTACAGCCCTATTATACCAAAAACATGGACTCATGTCAAGGGTCAATTTTCGCGAGCAAGCTACTGTGAGGGCGACTCTCTGCTGGCACCGGCCCCATAGATGAAGAAGGACGGTAAGCGTTCAGGTGACCGGCACTTCCAACCAGTTTTCATTCGACAACCGTCTCTACTGACCTGGTTGTGCTCACTTTTGGTCCGATTTTGGAAGTGCCGGTCACCTTATGCGCCTGTTCTTGAGACTGCCTGAACGGTGACGAAGGACGTAGTAGGGGCGAGGCAGGTCGGAGAGCGAGGTTGTTTGCCTATGGACCATCAATCCGACCTGTCTCGCCCCTACAGGGCCGGCCTTCGCACTGCAAGCGGGGCTTGCCGGCCTATCCTTCCTCCTGCTGCTGGACAGCCTGCAGCTCGACGTGAATCTTGATCTCGTCGCTCACGAGCCAGCCGCCGCCCTCCAGAGGGACGTTCCAGGTCAGCCCGAAGTCCTTCCGGCTCAGCGACGTATCTCCGCTGAAGGCGTAGCGCTGGTTCCCCCACGGGTCCTTGTGCGGGCCTTCGTAAGTCGCATCCAGGACGATTTCGCGCGTCACGTCCTTGATCGTGAGGTCGCCGGCAATCTTGAACCGGTTGCCATTCGCCGGCTCGATGCGTGTGCTCTTGAACGTCATGGTCGGGTAATTCTCGACGTCGAAAAAGTCCGGCGAGCGCAGATGATTGTCGCGGTCGTCGGCGCCGGTCGTGATGCTGGCAACATTGACCGTCCCTTCGACCGATGATTTGGTAATGTCATCCTCGTTGAGGTTCAGCGTGCCGTCAAACTCCTGAAAGTGTCCGCGCACGGTCGTGAACATCATGTGCTTTGCCGAAAACTCGAGCAGCGAGTGTGCAGGATCAATTCCCCAAGACATGGTAACCTCCTGTTGAAGCGAGCAATGAATTGCCCGCCTGCTACTGCGAAACCCGTTGAAACGGGTTGCGAGCGCTAGATCCAACGCACAGAGAGTGCGTTTTCAACGCACTTCGCGGTATCAGCCGGCGAATTCATTCGTCGGCGCGCCGGCCGGGCGAGTTGCCGCGTTACCGGATTAAATTCTCAAGATTCATAAACGGGTTGCCATTGGTGGGTTCAACGCGCAGAGAGTGCGTTTTCAACGCACTTCGCAGTATCAGCCGCGACGTCCTGCGGCCCCTCCCGAGCCTGTCGAGGGGCTTGCCGAAGAGGCGAATTCGTTCGTCGGCTAGCCAGCGGCCAGACGGGACGTCGTGCGACCGGATTAAATGCTCACAGTTCATCAACGCTCCGCTCTGTTGTGGCATCACCTCCCTGCTTCAATGTTTCCAGAAGTATCGAACTACTTGTGCAAAAAATGCTCCTGGCAATGGGATATTGCTGTGCTTCTTACGTGGTGATGGGGATCTCCACGTGGACGCGGTCGAAGTCCGGCATGAACCGATCCAGGGTGGATCGGTTGAGGCGATACCAGACGTGCAAACCTTCTTTGCGAGACTGGACCAGGCCGGCCCGCTCCAGCACGCGGTAGTGATGCGACAGCGCCTGCGGTGTCAGATCGAACCGCGCGGCAAAATCGCCGCAGCCCAGTTCGTCGGCCTGGCACAGCATACGCACCATCTCGTAGCGCGTCGGATCAGACAGCGCCTTGAAAACCAGAATCGCCTGCTCGGAAAATTCGGACATGGATGACCGCCTACTTCGAAAATCGTGGAAATAATTGTACGCGAAACGGGTCGGCGTGTCAAACCGATACTGGCTCAACCACCCGTTCGCGCCACTGCAGCGTGTACAGCTTGAAGTATGCACCACCTCTCGCCAGCAACTCCTCATGTGTCCCCTCCTCCACGATCTGGCCATTGTCTAGCACCACGATGCGGTCGGCGGTGGTGATGGTGGAGAGGCGGTGGGCGATGACGAAGGCTGTTCGCCCCTCCAGGAGCCGCTCCAGCGCTGCCTGGATCACCAACTCCGTCTGCGTATCAACGGACGACGTGGCCTCATCCAGGATGAGGATGCGCGGGTCGGCCAGGAGGGCGCGGGCAAAGGCGACGAGCTGTCGCTGCCCTACCGATAGGTGGACACCACCCTCGCCCACCACAGTGTCGTAATCCTCCGGCATCTGCATGATGAACCCGTGGGCGCCCACCGCCCGAGCGGCCTCGACAACCTCCCGGTCGCTGGCCGGCAGCCGGCCATACCGGATGTTGTCGGCGATGGTGCCGTTGAAGAGGAACGTTTCCTGCAGCACCACACCCATCTGCCGGCGCAGCGAGGCCCGCGTCACGTCGCGGATGTCGTGCCCGTCGATGGTGATGCGCCCGCGGTCGATCTCGTAGAAGCGGGCCAGCAGCGCCACCAGGCTGCTCTTGCCGGCCCCCGTCTCGCCCACCAGCGCCACCGTTTCGCCCGGTTCCACCCGCAGGTTGATCTCCTTCAGCACGGGCTCGCCGTCGTAGCCGAACCACACGTGGTCGTAGACGACCTCGCCGTCGATGGCCGGCAGCTCGTACGCGCCAGGGTGATCCTGGATGAGCGGCTCCCGGTCCAGCAGCTCGAAGATGCGCTCGCTGGCCGCCATCGTTGCCTGGAGCGTGTTGTAGCGCCGTGCCAGGTCGCGAATCGGGTCGAAAAAGCGGTCGATGTACAGCACGAAGGCGTAGAGGGTGCCGGCGGTCAGCAGCGTGGTCGCGCCCAGAATCTGGAGCCCGCCGTAGCCGACCACCAGCGCCACCGCCGCCGAGCCAAGCACATCCACCGACGGGAAGAAGACGGACGACAGCCACGTCGCCTCCAGGTTGGACTCCAGGTACGCGGCGTTCAGACCAACGAAGTGCTCCAGGTTGCGCTGCTCCCGCGAGAAGGCTTTGACCACCCGAATGCCCGTGATGTTCTCGTTCAGGTTGGCGTTCACCGAGGCCAGCCGGCGGCGGATCTGGCGATAGGTTTCCCGCGCCCGATCGCGCCACCAACGGGTGATCAGAATCATCAGCGGCAACGTGAGAAATACCAGCACAGATAGCCGGGCATTCATCGACAGCATGGCGAAGATGATGCCGACCAGCAGAAACACGTCGCGGAAGGTGCCGACGACGGCCCAGGTGACGAAGTCTTGCAGCACACCCACGTCGGAGATGAGGCGCGAGATGAGCCGGCCAACCGCGTAGCGGTCGTAGAAGCTCAGGTCCAGGTGCTGCAGGTGCTGGAACAGTTGATTGCGGATCTCGTAGATGATCTTCGTCCCCACCTCGGCCATGATGAACAATCGGACCCGCGCCGCCTGCCACCCGACGAAGCTGGCGAGCACGAACAGGCCCACCAGCATGGCCAGAAGCCGCATCGGCTGGCCGGCCAAGTTCGCCAGAAAGGCCGGCAGTTCCTGCGTCGCCGGCCCCGACGACAGCGCCTGGCTCAGCACGCCGTCGATGGTCCAGCGGATGATGTACGGGCCGGCCAGGGCCGCCACCGACTGGACGGTCATCATGATCAGCGCCAGAGCGATAGACCCCTTGTGGGGTGCCATGTACCTTAGCAGCCGGCGCATGATGTGCGGGTCATAAGCCTTACCCAGAACGTCGTCGTCGGGCAGCCAATCTTGTTCGGCCTGTGGCTCTTTCTTCTTGCGTCCTTGCTTGTTAGCCTGGTCCGTCATGCCTCACGTTTCACGTATAATGTGCTCAATGTCATCGAAGTCATCGTAGCCACCGAGTTCGAGCCGTGCCCGGGCTTCTGCCATCTCCTCCTGTTCGCGAAGCTGGAGGTCGTAGATTTCGGCGTAGAGGCCGCCTGCCGTCAGGAGCTCCTCGTGGGTGCCGCGTTGGATGATGCGGCCGGCATCCAACACCAGAATCAGATCGGCGCTCTTCAGCGTCAGCAGCCGTTGGGCGATGACGAAGGTCGTGCGACCCCGCATCAACTCGGCCAGTGCCTGCTGGATCAGGTACTCGGTTTCGGTATCGACGTTGGACGTCGAGTCATCCAGGATCAGGATGCGCGGGTCCATCAGCAGGGCGCGGGCAATGGCGATACGCTGCCGCTGGCCGCCGCTCAGGGTGACGCCCCGCTCGCCAATGATGGTATCGTAGCCGTCGGGCAGCTCTGTGATGAAATCGTGGGCGCGAGCCGCTTTGGCGGCGGCGATCACCTCCTCGTCCGTGGCATCTTGCCGGCCGTACGTGATATTCTCGCGAATCGTCGTTGAGAACAGGAATGTGTCCTGCAGCACAATGCCGATCTGTGATCGAAGCGACGCCAGCGTCACATCCCGCACGTCGTAGTCGTCGATCAGCACCTGGCCTTGATCCGCATCGTAGAAGCGCGGGATCAGGTTGACGATGGTGCTCTTGCCGGCCCCGGTCGGCCCCATGAGGGCGATCTTCTGGTTGGGTGCAGCCGTGAAGGTGACGCCTTTCAGGATGGCGCGGTCACCATAGCCGAACCACACGTCGTCAAACGTTACCCGGCCTTCAATCGGCGGCAGGACGATGGCGTTGGGCCGCTGGTATATCTCGGATTGGGTATCCAGGATCTCAAACACGCGGTCGCCGCTGGCCACTGCCTGGGTCAGCAGCGTGACCTGGAAGCCGAGGCGCTGGACGGGCAGCGCCAGCATCACCAGGTAGCCGTTGAAAGCGACCAGCGTGCCGATGGTAATCTGGCCGGCCATCACCATCCGCCCGCCGAACCACAGGATCAACGCCGTGCTCATGGCAATGATGAAGTTCATGAGCGGGAAGTTGTTGGCCCAACTGTGAATCACTCTGATCCGCCGATCCATGAACTCCCGATTCTGGGCCTGGAATCGGTCCATCTCGTGGGGTTCCCGGGCGAATGCCTTTACCACCCGAACACCGGTCAGGTTTTCCTGGATGGTGGTGCTCATCACGCCCAGTTGTTCCTGGACCAGCTTGAAGCGGGGACGGACAAAGGCCCCGAAGTGGATGGTGGCGGCCAGGAGTGCCGGTACGGGCAGAAGTGCAATGGCTGCCAGGCGTGCGTGCACGCTGAACAGAATAATCACCGTGGCGATGGCCAGGACGATCACGTTGACCATGTCCATGAGCCCCATGCCGGTGAAGCGCTGAATCTGATCGGCATCGGCTGTGGCGCGGGCCATGAGATCGCCGGTCCTGGTCTCATCGTGGAACGAAAAGGGGAGGCGCTGGATGTGATCGTATAGTTCGTTGCGCAGGTCGAAGGCGATGCGGTAGGACAGCCACTCGCTCAGGTAGCGCTGTCCGAAGGAAAACGCGGCACGTATCACGGCGATGACTAGGATGGCGCCAGCGGCGGCCAGCAGGAATTGCTGCTGGTTCTCGCCCGGATTGCCGCTGACGACCCGGCCCAGCAGCCGGCTGACCCAGGAGTTGCCGGCGGCTGTCAATCCTGCACCCCCTTGAGGCCCGGTGTCCGTCAGTCCGAAGTCAATGACCCACTTGATGATCCACGGAACGACCAGGTTTAGTGCGTTGATTGCCAGCAGGCAGGCATACGCAGCGGCGGCCTGGGGCCAGTAGGGCTTGAGGTATCGGAGGATACGCCGAAGAATTCGCATAATGAAGATATTCTCAACAGAAACAACGAGAGCCGCCGGCTATCGTTGGCTCTCGTGTGGAAGTTGATGGAGCGAAGCCGTGAGACTGGCCCCAGCAGTATCCTCTCTAAACGTAGGGACGAACCCTTGCGGTCGCCCCGCTGGGCAGGCGCAAGGCCCGCCCCTACCCCAGGTTACTGAGAGGATGCCTCCAGCGATCCTCGGGACGGGAGGACACTTCCATACTGCCAGGCCTACCTGAAGAAAACGAACAGAATTGCCAGAATAGCGCCAAGCTGCCCAACCCAGAAGATAAACATCCAGCGGATCAGGTCGGCCCGATAATTGGCCATCTCGGCGCGCAGCTTGCCCATCTCCTGGTGCATTTCGGTGCGCAATTTGGCATTGCCCTCAGCCATCTCGGCGCGCAGCTTGCCCATCTCCTGGTGCATTTCGGTGCGCAATTTGGCATTGCCCTCAGCCATCTCGGTGCGCAGCTTGTCCGTCTCCTGGTGCATTTCGGTGCGCAAGCTGGCGTTACTCTCAGCGATCTCCTGGCGTAACTGCGCAGTGTTCCCCGCGATCTTCTCACGTAACTGGGCAGTGTTCCTTGCCATCTCCTCACGTAACTGGGCAGTGTTCCTCGCCATCTCCTCGCGCAACTGCACCAGGTCCTCTGATCGAAGCCTTGCAAACTCTCCACTCAGGCGTCGCTCGAATTTCTCTTCGGAAAATGCCAACGTCTCTTGCCGAGAGTCGTAGATCAGTTGATTGAAGAAATCGACCAGTGTCACCGAGACCTCATCACCGAATGTGTCTCGCAAGAGTTGGGGTATGACGACAGCCGGCATGTTGTTGCTCCCCTTTCACGGTGTCACGTTGGGATGGATCAGATACATCAATGATACCATAGTTGCTGCCAGCCGGCAAAGGTCCGTCCGTTGCCCCGTGGCATTCTCAGAGCGGCCAGGCAACTGCGTTGAAAAGCCCCACCTGCATAGACACCCCCCTACTTACTTTTGGAGAACATACTTCGTGTGCTACAATAGTGCTATTTGTAGGTCGGATTTGCTATCCGACTGCCGCGAGGCGGTTAGCAAAACCGCCCTGCATGCAGAACTTAACAGTGTCGAGCTACGAACATGAATGCTATACGAGGAGAGCATAGTGACTGACGACCAGCAAGAGCCAACTCAACTCAACCATTCCGACATGGACCCTGAGACGTTCCGCCATTATGGTTACCAGGTCGTTGACTGGATTGCTGAGTACTTCAGCAACATCGATGATTACCCGGTTCTTTCGCAGGTAAAGCCGGGCGACATCAAGGCTCAGATCGAGGCTCATCCTCCGGTTGATCCCGAGCCGATGCCGGCCATCCTCGATGACTTCGACCGGGTTATCATGCCGGGCATCACCCACTGGAATCACCCATCCTTTTTCGCCTACTTTGGCATCACGGGTTCTGCGCCTGGTATCCTGGGCGAGCTGCTGTCGGCCGCCCTGAACGTGAACGGCATGCTGTGGAAGACATCGCCGGCGGCCACCGAGTTGGAGGAAGTGGCGCTGGACTGGCTGCGCCAGATGCTGGGGCTGCCGGCTGACTTCCGAGGTGTCATTCTGGACACTGCCTCCATGTCCAGCATGATTGCCATCGCCGCCGCCCGCGAGGCGTTGGACCTGGACATTCGCCGGCAGGGGATGGCTGGCCGGCCTGATCTGCCCCGCCTGCGGATGTATACCTCTGAGCAGGCCCACTCGTCGATTGAGAAAGGTGCCATCACTCTCGGCATTGGGCAGGAGGGTGTGCGCAAGATTCCTACCGACGACGCGTTCCGGATGGACCCCCAGGCGCTGGCTCGGGCTATCGAGGAAGACGTCGCTGCTGGCTGGCGCCCCTTCTGCGTCGCGGCCACCGTCGGGACGACATCAACGACAAGCATCGACCCGGTACCGGAGATCGCCGAGATCTGCCGGCAGCACAACCTGTGGCTGCACGTGGATGGCGCGTATGGCGGCATGGCAGCCATCGTGCCCGAAATGCGCCACGTGCTGGCCGGCTGCGAGCATGCCGATTCCGTTGTGGTGAACCCCCACAAGTGGCTGTTCACGCCTATCGACTGCAGCGCGTTCTATGTGCGTGACCCGGACATCCTGAAACGCGCCTTCAGCCTGGTCCCCGAGTACCTGAAGACCGGTGAGGAGGATGTGACCAATTACATGGACTGGGGCGTGCAACTGGGCCGGCGCTTCCGGGCGCTGAAGCTGTGGATGGTCATCCGGTATTTCGGCCACAAGGGACTGGCGGCCAACATCCGCGAGCACATTCGCCTGGGCCAACTCATCGCCCAGCAGGTGGACGCCGACCCCGATTTCGAGCGTCTGGCACCGACGCCCTTCAGCACCATCTGCTTCCGCGCCCGGCCGCGAGACCTGGCAGAGCGTTTGAAGGAGGCCGGCCCGGATGAGGTCCAGAAGACTGAAGCCTATCTCGACGATCTGAACGAGGCTGTTATCGAGGCGGTAAACGCGACCGGGCAGGCTTTCTTCTCCCACACGAAGCTGAACAACCGCTACACCATCCGCATGGCCATCGGTAACATCCGGTCCGACGAGGCGCATGTGACCCGTGCCTGGGAACTTGTGCGGGAGCATGCCCGTCGTCTGGATGTGGAGCGCCGGCCGCGGGGTTGATATCATGCTTTTCAGCCCTGGCATGGTCCTCACCGAGCTGTTGACGGACGTGGAGGTGATCGGGAGTGACCTCGTCAATAGTTTGAAACGCTACCCGCGCATTCTGCGCATGTGGGCCAATCCGCCAGATGTGCCGGCTGAGCTGGCGGTCAGGCTTGCTGCCGATGGGCAAAATGGCAAGATCTATCGGGTGCTGGGCCGGCGGCGCATGATGGCCGGCCTGCTGGCCGAGCTCCGCCGCATGATCACCCGCAGCGATGTCCCCTTGCCTGAAGTCAACATTCACCTGCGGGAGCAAGGGCCAGAGGGATAGCCTCCTTCACGACAAATTAATATTCCTGTCGTCTCCCCCCTGTGTGGTCGGCGTCTGAACAGACGGGAGAAAGAAAGGAGCGGCTTGTGTCCAGGAAGCCCATCTCGTTGAGCATGCTCCTTGTGCTGACGCTGCTGACGCTCTCGGGCGTGGCCGTGGAAGGCCGCGTGGAAGCACCTCCGCCGGCGGCGGGACTTGCTCGAACCTCTTACCAGCCTTTCGACACATCAGCCGCCGGTGCTTCAAATGGCGGGGGAATCGCGCTCAGCCCGGTCACGACTGGCACGAGCGTCGCCGATCTGGTGGCCCGGGTGGACGGCGACCGCTGGCATGCTGACGTGACCACGCTGGCGCAGTTTGGCGCAGCCGCTCCCGGTGGCTGGGGCACGCGGCGTACCTTCACCGCCGGCAACCTGGCGGCGCGGGACTGGATTTCCGCAACCCTGGCCGGCCTCGGCTGGGCAACCTCTCTCCACACCTTCTCCATGGTCGGTGGTTCGGGCTACAACGTCGTTGGTGAGCGTATCGGCGACGTCCGTCCAGGTGACATTTACATCGTCGGGGCACACATGGACTCTACCAGCCCGGAAGCGTACACCCTTGCACCCGGGGCTGAGGACAACGCCAGTGGCACCGCTGCGTTGCTTGAAATCGCGCGCGTTTTGCAGGATCAGACGCCGGCCAGCACCATCCGCCTGATCGCATTCTCCGGTGAGGAACAGGGGCTGCTGGGTAGTGACGCCTATGCTTCCTACCTGGAAGCTGTCACCCATGAACTCGACCACATCAAGGGTGTCTACGTCATGGACATGATTGGTTACACGAGCAATCCCAACAATCTGCATGTACTGCTTGAATCGCGCAACCCAGGCACGTATCCCTGGATGGGAGACATGCGGGATCATCTGGCTTCCATGGTGGCGACGTATACCACTCTCCACGTGTACACGTCGAACAGTCCATGTTGCAGCGACCACATGCCCTTCCTGTGGCGACAGGTGCCGGCTGTTCTATTGATCGGTGCAGAGGTCTACAGCTATCCCTACTATCACACAACCAATGATCTGCCATCATACGTGGTGCCGGCGGAGGGGGCTGAGGTCATCAAGGCGATTGTGGCGGCGCTCGCTGAGAAAGCCGGTGTGGTCTGCATCTTCGCCGATGTAGACTGCAACGGCGCAGTAGATGTAGCTGATCTGGCGTTACTGGCCGATCACTGGCGGCCGAGCCCGGGTGAAGCCGGCAATGACAGATACGATCTTAACCGGGACGGCAAGATCAACATCCTCGATATTCAGCTTGCTGCTCTGGCTTTTACGGGGTAGTCAGCCTACCTCCCGCAGGTTATGACATAGCAGGTTTTCGGACTTGAGTTACCGGTCCAGGCGCGCTCTTGCGCCGGAACAACGTCCAAACCTGCGGGAGGGCAGGCAGTTGTGCATTGTCAACCTGGGTCATCCTGCACTTACTTCGCTGGAGCGCCCTCGGGTGGCATGTCCAGAGTTTCTCGCAGGATTTCCAGGAGTCCGCGCCACAGCCATTCCAGACGGTCGCCGATAGGGATCATCAGCACGACGACGAGCACGAAGATGATGAGGGCGAACACCGTGTACTCAGCGCTTTCGGCGCCACCCTCATCGCGGAGGAAATTTCGGATGCGCATATTGGTCGTGATCTTATTCATAGTGCGGGAGCAACGTCTCCCTTGATGATATGTGTCACGGATCACGAGAAACTGACGGCTGACATCCGATTCTGTTACGGCTGTTCCCTGTCAGACCCCAAAGGTTTTAGAAACATTTAGGGTATCTTCTCAAAATGAAGGGGCGAACCCCTGCGGTCGCCCCGCTGGGCAGGCCTTGTGCCTGCCCCTGCCCCTACCCCAGGTTATTGAGAAGATACCATTTAGGGTCTTCTCAGCTATGGCTGTTGACCTTGAGGCACCTCTTCGATCTCGATGGTTTCGATCTTGTCGCCAGGCGAGGCGTCCGGGTTTTCCTGGGGATCCCGCCGCGTGATCTTGTCCAGCACCTCCAGGCCCTCGATCACCTTGCCGAAGACCGTGTGCTTGCCGTCAAGCCATGGTGTGGCCTTGAACGTGATGAAGAACTGGCTGCCGTTGGTGTTGGGGCCGGCGTTGGCCATGGACATGATGCCGGCTGAGTCGTGCTTGAGCTCCGGCACAAACTCGTCGGCGAACTGGTAGCCCGGGCCACCGGTGCCCGTCCCCGTGGGGTCGCCGGTCTGGGCCATGAAGTCCTCGATCACCCGGTGGAAGGTGACGCCGTCGTAGAAGCCTGTCTGTGCCAGGTGTACAAAGTTGTTGACGGTCATCGGAACCAGGTCGTCGTACAGTTTGGCCTTCAGCGTGCCTTTTTCGGTCTTGATGATGGCGTAGTAGTCCTTCGTCTCGGGGTCAATCACCGTCGGGACGGGCGGCGTTGGGCCCGGCAGGCTGACGATGCGCCCCAGCAACACGAATCCATCGACCGTCTCAGTGTCGCCATCGTTCAGGTCGAGAAACACAATCTGGCGGTCGGATGTGCCGACCGGGCTGAAGTTGGAGGCCATCGGGTTGTCGGGTGTGTCCGTCACGCCCATGACGTACTGGCCGGCCGGCAGTTCCGTAGAGAAGTTGCCTTCGCTGTCCACGGTTGACTGGGGAACCGATCCGGCCACTACCGCATCCGGGGATACGTTGATCTGGCCCTGCGCATCCCGAGTCGCCTCGAAGAAATACACGTAGAAGTCCCCAACTTTCTCACCCGTCTCGTAGGCGGTCAGCGTGCCGCTGACCGTCGCGGTTCCCTCTCGGGGAGTGGCCGGCGCGCCGGCCTGGCCGGCGGCGGCCGGGGGTGCGGCGGTTGGGGCCGGCGTATCTGTGGGTGCGGCCGTCGGCGTCGGGGTGGGCGATGCCTGCGTGCCTCCGCAGGCGGCGAGCACTATCGCCATTAGCAGACTGGTCGATAAGAAGATCCAGCGGGAAGTTTTCATTGTGTGTCCTTTCTACTCTTTTTCCGTAATCTCAATCGTTTTGATCTGGTCCCCCGGGTACTCATCGTTCGGTTCGCGCGGTGTGAGGCTGCGGGCCACATCCAGCCCCTGAACCACTTCGCCGAAGATGGTGTATTTGCCATCCAGATCGCGGGCCTGCTGTGAGTCCTCCAGCACGATGTAGAACTGACTGCCGCTGGAATCGCGCTCCGGGTTGAACGGGTCTGGGAGGCGAGCCATGGCGACAGTGCCGGCCCTGTGTGGCGTGTCGGTGATCTCATGCGGCAGCAGGTAGCCGGGCCCGCCGGTCGTGTCATCTTTGGGGTCGCCGGCCTGGGCAATGAAGCCCGGAATGACTCGATGGAACCACAGGCCATCGTAGAAGCCCTGGCGTGCCAGAAAGACAAAGTTGTTCACGTGCTGTGGGGCCAGGTCGGGTCGCAGCCGGATGACGATGTCGCCCTTCTCGGTCTTGATGGTGGCCGTGTAGGCTTTTGTGACGTCGATGGTCATGGGCGGTGGGGCGGCGTAGGTCCGCTTGCCGGCCGGCGGCGTCGCAGTTGGTCCGGCAGCGGCCTGTTGAGTCACCGGCTGTTGTGCTGATGGATTCTGAGGTGGTAACGGCTGTTGCTGGGCTACGGGTTGTGAGGCAGCAATGGATCTGGTCAGGTATTGACCAAGGAAGAAACCGGCCACAACCATCAGGACGAAGGCCAGCAAACCGCCGGCTACCATGAGCACTGTGTTGGTGGAAATGGCGATGGTGACCGCGTTCCCCTGCGGTTGCCGTTGCTTTTGCCTGGTGCGTGTTCGCTTGCGTGCCACGTTGTGACGAACTCCTTACTCGTGCTACTTTTCTTCGATCTCAATCGTCTCGATGCGGTCGCCACGTTCAATGGCATTCACCACATCTATCCCCTCGACCACCTGACCGAAGACCGTGTACAGATAGTCCAGGTCCGGTCGTCGGGCTTTCATGATATAGAACTGGCTGCTGCCGAAAGGGTTATTGTTCGGATGCGCCAATCCCACAGCCCCCACGTCGTGCGGCGTGTCACTCTTCTCGAGCGGGATGGCGTAGCCGGCATCGCCGAAGCCATTGCCCAGGGGATCGCCCCCCTGAATCAAGAATGCCCGCACGTTGTGAAAGGTCAGCCCGTCGTAGAAACCGTGGCGGGCCAGGAAGACGAAGCTATTGACCGTTCGGGGGGCCACGTCGGGCCGCAGCCGGATGGTGATGTCTCCTTTTTGGGTCTTGATGATGGCCAGGTACGTTTTTGAGGGGTCGATGGTCATGGGCGGCTCTTCTTTGTACGGCCCCTGGCCGCTGAGCACCGGTGTGATGGTGGGTGCCGGCGTCCACGTGGGAGCAGATGTTGGGGTGGGGGCCGCCGGCGCGTATGTCGGTGTCGGCGTGGGGGACTGGCTGGCTCCGCCGCATGCCGCCACAACAACCATCAGGGCCGCCAACACGGCGACCCTGATCGACCAGCCGTTCAGAATATGTCGATTGCTTGATGAGTACGTCACGTCTGATTCCAGTCAAGTTTCCACAGTGCATAAATACTGGCCAATGCGACTGCCCCTCCCACCACATACGCATCCCGCATGCCGGCCCGGCTTACGAAGATGGCAATGGCCCCCAGCACACACGCAGTCAGATATAACGCCATGACCGCTTCCCGCTGGGTCCAGCCTCGGGCAACCAGGCGGTGAGAGGTGTGATCTTTGCCGGCCGTGGTGAAGGGGTTCACGCCGCGCCGCAGGCGGGAGATGACAACCAACGTCGTATCGAAAATCGGCACGCCGAGCACGAGCACTGGAATCATCCATGTCACGGTCGGGCTGTTGTCCGGGAATCGCAGCTTGATGCCGACGGCGGCCAGCACGAAGCCCAGAAACAGGCTGCCGGCGTCGCCCATGAAAATCTGGGCCGGGTTGAAGTTGTAGCGCAGGAATCCCAGGCAGGCCCCGAGGAGGGCCGCTGCCAGGCTGCCTACCAGGAACTGACCGCTCAGAGCGGCCAGCAGCAGGAAAAAGCCGGCCGCGATCGCCGCGATGCCACCCGACAGACCATCCATGTTGTCCAGCAGGTTGAGGGCATTGGTGATCCCGATGACCCACACCAGGGTGATCACGATGTCCAGGGCGGTACCTGGAAACAGGTTGACGCGAACACCGGTTGCTATCAGCGCCAGGGCTGCCAGGGTCTGGCCGGCGAGCTTCAAGAGTGGACGGATCGTCTGCCGATCATCCCAGATGCCGAGAAATGAGACCAGCGTTGCTCCAACAAAGATGCCCACCAACTGTGAGATGTAGAAGCGGTCGCCAAATAGCAGCAATGCCAGGATGAACGCAGCGTAGATCGCCACGCCTCCCAGCAGGGGGATGGGTTCCAGATGCAGCTTGCGCCCCGATGGCCGGTCAACGGTATCGGTACGTGCGGCTACCCATCGGGCAACCGGTGTGCCGCCCACGGCGAAAGCCAGGGCGGCCGCAAAGATGAGCATGTAAGTGGTCACGATGTTTCGCGCTCTACTGGGTTCGCTGCTGAAGCTGCTGCACCAGTGCCTGGATCCGGTCATTGTTCGGCGCCAGGTTCAGGGCCTGTTTTGCGTTGTCCAGTGCTGCATTCAGATCGCCCTCTGCTTCATAGGCGAGGGCGAGGCCGCCGTACGCTTCGGTAGCCTTCGGGTTCAGAGATATTGCCTGCTGGTAGGCGTCGATGGCCTGTTTCATCTGGCCGCGCATGCGATAGATGTCGCCCAGGATGAGATGATTGGTGGGGTCGTTGCCGGCTACCCGGGTTGCTGCTTCGGCCTCACGCAGCGCCGCATCAAGCTGTCCCTGCTGCTGGTACAGAATGGCCAGGTGCTGGTGTGCTGTTGGGTCGTTGGGGCTGTGTTGAATGATGGCCTGTTCTTGCTCAATTGCTTGCTCTGTCTTTCCCTGATACGCGTACACCAGGGCGAGCCCACGATTCGCCTCCGCGCGGTCAGGCTTGAGTTCCAGCGCCTTTTGATAGGCTGTAATCGCCTCGTCGAGCTGCTGGTTGTGGCGGTATACCTCGCCCAGGAAGACGTACGTGTCAACGAACTTCGCATCCAGACTTAGCGATTTCTGTAGTTTCTCTACCGCCTGGTCGTAGCGCCCCATTTGATCGAGCGTCAGAGCCCATTCGTTGTACAGGTGTGCTGCATGGGGGGCCAGCCCCGTCGCCTGCTGATGATACTTCAGGGCTGTCTCGAACAACTTCTTGCGCTGGGTCGGGTCCTGCTCCATTTGTGCCCATTGCTGATAGAGCCGCGCCAGGTTAGCTGCGTGGTCGGGATTGAGGGGGTTCAGGTGCTGAGCGTGTTCCAGGGCCTGGCGGGTCTCCTCAAACAGGCGTTCGCGTTCCGAAGGATCGTTGACAGTTCGGATTTTCTCCAGATATGCCTTGCCGAGGAAGAGGTAGTAGTAGTCTTCGTTCGGTTCCAGTGCCAGAGCCTTGCGGTATGTCGCGATAGCTGCGTCGTATTGACCGCGTTGGTGGTAGCCATTCCATGCCTGTTTGTAGAGGATGTCGGCTCTTACAACGTTGAGGTTGATGTTGCTGATCGCGATGAATGCGGTTGCCACCAGCAATGCGCCTGGCAGAACTGACCACTGCCCGCTCCACGCTTGAGCCGGCAGCGGGCGTTCCCAGGTCATGACGGCGGCCAAAGCCAGGATTGTTGAGAAGAGGGCAAGATAGTAAAACGTGATGTGGTTTGCCGTCTGGCTGACAGCCTGATCCAGTGTTACTGTAGATGGCATAGGTGTCAGGCGTGCGGCCACGAGCAGGCTGAAACCCAGGAAGACGATCAATGTGGTCGTCACGTAGATGGCAAGCGCGCGTCCCCACCAGTTGTGCGAATTGCGAGATTGGGAGGGCCAGCCTGCTGCCATGGCCAGGCCCAGGAACCCGGTGAGGAGCCACACCAGACCGACGAGCCATAAGATGCTTGGCGATGTGATGAAGTGGTTGTCTTTCCATCGGGAGAGTAAGGTGTGAAGTACGACGGCAGTGGGACTGCTCTCCCGAGCAGGGTTCGTGACGTAATCGTAGGTGATGGTTATCAGGATAATCGCGCCAATGCCGGCCACAGTGAGGGCGGCCGCCCACGGCCAGCCAGATTCTGGCTGGATCACCCTGGCCTCGGAGCGGCGGCGTCCTCGCCGTGAACGCGGGCTTGAGCGGATCGGGGCTGGCGCCGGCTTCGGAGCTACACCGGTGATGAGTTCCGGCCGGCTGTGAACCAGGTGCCCGAGGACAACCATCAGGGCAGCGTAGGTCCAGAAAAGGGTGCGGGTGGCAGCGATGGCAATACCAAAGTGAATCTCCACGAAGTGCCCGATGACAGCCGCCAGAAGCGTGATCAACATCAGTTCGAAAGGGGCGTCGGTTACGGTTCGTCGCTGGCCAAACAGCGTGGACCAGATCAAGTAGGCGAACAAGCCCACAATCATGCCGGCCGGCAGCGCCACCCCGAAGAAGCGGTCGGTCCCATCCGCCAATCGAAACCCGAGAGCGGATAGGGCACCACCAGCGGCGATCAGGGCCACCAGCAGGTTCCGCTGTCGGTTGTTTTCTACAAGCCCGAGCCATTTCAGGCCGTAGTAGAAGAGGCTGATGAACAGGAAAAGGTACACGGCAAACCCGATGAGGCCGGTAATGACCAGGGCGTCGAAAGTCTCGTTGTGGGATCGGTCCGGTGAGGCATTGCGGGCCTCGTAGTGGGCCAGGTCTGGAGGATAGTATGGGTTGTAGGCCACGTGCATGGTTTCGGGGCCGTAGCCGATCAGGGTTCGCACCGGATTGGCAGTGATCAGTTTGACGGCTCCCTCCCAGATCAGCACGCGTACCTTGCCGGTGCCGCTCTCTGTCTCGAAGACCCGGCCCAGCCGGCCCACGTAGGGCATTTCCTTGATGGGTTCCAGGGGCGTGTTGGGCAGGTTCAGGACAACCAGGAAGGCACCTCCCAGCAGAGCTGCGCCGACGATGCCCGTGACCAGCCGGCGACTGCCTCGCGTCACGGCCCACAGCAGCCCGAAAACGAAGAGCGCGCTCAGCAGGCCCAGGTACGGCCCTCGGCTTTGGCTGAAGAAGATGGCCAGCAGTTGGGCCAGAAAAATGAACAAGTAGCCTGTGGCCTGAATAAATGGCGGGATCAGGTTGTCTTCGGCCTGGACCAGGCTGGCAAATCCTTCCAGGAGGCGCAGCAGCGTCAGCGGAAGGACCATGATCAGGTAGGCAGCGACGAAGATCGAGTTGCCCATGCTGGATGCCACACGCACCTGGACGTCTCCCAGCCAGGGGAGCGGGTCCAGCCCGTAGTGCTGGATCAGGCCGTACAGCGCCACCGGCAGGCTGGTCAGAATGATGGCCGTAATCAGCCGGTCCAGTTGTTCACGCGTGCGCAAACCTTGCAGGATCAGCAGAGAGATGATGATGTAGGACAGGGTGGTGTAAGTGCCCTGCAGTCGCTGGTACGATCCCCAGAAACTGATGTGTGGCACAATGGAAGTGGCGGTGCTGAGGAGGTACACCGCGACCAGGAGGAGGGTGGGCAGGACGAGGGGGGTGGTTCGGATGAGATACGGGATGCGTGTTGCGTCTTGTGTGTTGCCTCTTGCGGGTTGCGAGGTGGTGAGGCCGGTATCGAGCACTTTGACGAGCCAGGCCAGGGCCATGAAGACGGCGATAGAGCGCAGCAGCGTGAGTTTGTCGGGCTCGAAGACGCGGCTGGAGTAGACGTTGAAGAACAGAGGAACGACGATGACGGCTGCCAGCCAGCCGGCTTCGATGACGTGATCGCAGAAAACGCTCAGCTTGGTCCCGCGCATGATGCGCCAATTATACCCGACTGCCGGAAGGCTGGCAAACCGCCAATCGGAAAAAGTAACACACTGAGCGACTACCCGCCCAGCCACGAGCCGAGCATGGACAGTCTCGGCCCCGATGACTCCGCCCAGTTGCAGATGGTGTATCCGTGGGTTGGCCTGTAACTGGAACAAAAACTCGGGGGCAGCCAGACGGCGATCTGACGGCCCCCGAGTCGGTCTTTGCTGAGCAGAACCTTATTCCAACGCTTCTTCCTCAGGCTCGATGACCTCGAAACCAGCGTCCCGCAGGGCCTGGGCTCGTCGGCTGTGAATAGCAGCGGTGGCCAGAATCACCCGCGCTGGCGTGATCCCGGTCGCTTCGGTATACAGACGTCGCTTGCGTTCCAGGCGCTCCTGGGTCTTCGGGCCGGTGCTGGCTGTAATCTCCACCAGAATGTGTGCACCATCGGAGACGATTACGTCGAATTCCTCGCCATCGATAGTGCGGGTTTCAACCTGAGCGCCGTAGGATTTCTCCAGCAGGGTAGCAACAGTCTGGCGGAACACACTTTCGCTGCGGACCCCCCACCGACTGCCCAGGCGGTCCAGATCAAGCCGTACAGTTTGGAGACCGGCCTGCATCTCTTGCCGCACATCCTGGAACCCGGACTCCATCTCGTGGCGCACGGCCTGGATATCAGCTCCCAAGTCCTGGCGCACGGCCTGGATATCAGCTCCCAAATCCTGGCGCACGGCCTGGAACCCGGACTCCATTCGGGTTTCCAGACTCTCGAATCGCTGATCAACCTGCTCAAATTGCTGATGACGCTCTGCGAAGTGCCGGTCGGAGGCCTCGCGCAAGGCCTGGATCTCCCCAAGCAGTCTGTTGGTTTCCTCTCTTGCGGGAAAGACCTCCAGCATCAGGTCCCAGATCTCGTAACGAGTTTCCGGGTACTCATGCAACAAGCGCGGGAGCTCCGTTCTTAGCATTTCTCGAAAGGTGGTCAAATCCATGGTACTCATCGTTCACCTCGGCCATGAGCCTTGCTGGAGGATGGTGGTCTGATGCCAGACCGGGCCACAATGGTCTGTTGTTTCTCCCGTAACTATACCCGAGACTTGCGTTTTGGTCAAGAATTGCTTGCGCTGGCCGGCCTCCTTTGCTAAAATCGTACCGTGAACTGGCAAGCGCCTACCTCGTTTGTTCTGGCAACCACCGTCACTATACTGACGTTGTGTCTGGTGGCTCTGCTGGTGGTTTCCCCGCTGGATGCCGGCCATCTCCAGAATGCTCCCTGGTCTTCCAACGTGCCGCTCTCCGGTCCCGACGCAGTCCCGCGCAATCCCGTTGTGGCGTTGGATGACGCCGGCCAGTCCTACGCCGTGTGGCACGATGCCCGGCCTGGCGCGGCTCGCGGCATCTACATCGCCTCCCGGCCGGTCGGAGGCTCCTGGACGACGCCCGTCAAGATTCCGGGCAGCGAGGCTGGCAACCCGGGTTCCCCAACCATCGCAGCCGGCGTGACCGATAACGTGTACGTCGCGTGGGCCAGCGGCTTTCCCGATACGCGGGCGGACATCCGGTTCGCCTGGAGCACCGACGGCGGGCGCACATGGCAGGGGCCGGTTCAGGTCAACACGGACCTGCAGGACATCGCCGGTCACCCCAACCTGGCGGTAGACCCCCAGGGCAACGTGCACCTCGTGTGGGCGGACCTGGCGGTGTTCGGTGATCCGCATAGTCGCGACGTCAAGTGGTCGATGCGGCCTGTTGGTCAGGATACCTGGACCGAGCCGGCGGTGGTGCATCCTGAGGTGGAGGTATTGACCGAACAGGCACAGCCGGCCATCGCCGCCGACGGTGCCGGCAATGTCTACGCCATCTGGGAGGATGCGCGCCACGGGCCGGATGACCCCCATGCCATCTACGTGGCGCGGCTGCCGGCAGGGAGCACGCAGTGGGAGCCGGGCCGGCGGGTTGACCATCGACCGGGTGAGACCAACACACGGCCAGACATCGCTGCCGCCCCGGATGGCACCGTCTACGCCGTTTGGGATGGAGGCGCAGCCGGCGACGTCTACAGCGCGGTTCTACGGCCCGATGCCGGGGTGTGGAAGGGCCCGACGCCTGTCACAGAAGAGGAAAAGGGAAAAGGGGAGAAGGGAAAGAGGAAAAGGGAAAAGGGGAAAAAGGAAAAAGGGGAGTTGACAGGTGGGGCTGGTGCACCTCGCGTGACTGTCGATCAGCACGGCATCGCCTACGTGGTGTGGCAAGATAGCCGAAGCGGGGACCAGGACGTGTATGCTGCGGTGCGGTGGCCGGGCGCAGCGTGCTGGGGACCGAGGATGCGGGTCAACGACGATACGGGGACGGCCGCTCAGGAGACGCCGGCCATTGCAGCGGGTGAGGCCGGCCATGTCGTGGCCGTCTGGACCGACCAACGTCAGAGCGCGTCAGGCACCATCTATGCCGCCGAGCTCGAGCTGGCAATCCACACGGTTAGCCTGCCGTTCCTCACGTGGCAGTCAGTGATCAGTAATCAGTAATCAGTCAACAGTGATCAGTGATCAGAATCTGTTGACTGATTACTGTTCACTGAATACTGATCACCGGTATTATCCGCCGCCCATGAGCGGCTGGCCACTCAGCCACCTGGCGACGTCGAAGTAGGAAATGACCACCATCAGGCCGATCAGGAGCATCATGCCGATGAAGTGGACCACCGCCTCTCGCTCGGGCGGAATGCGCTTGCCACGGATCGATTCTATGACGACGAACACCAGCCGGCCACCATCGAGGGCCGGGAGGGGCAGCAGGTTTAGTAGTCCCAGGTTAACGCTCAGAAACGCCGTGAAGTTGAGCAAGGGACGAATTCCCTGTCGCGCTACCTCTCCACTCAGTTGGGCAATACCGATCGGGCCGGCGACGCCACCACCTGGCATCCCGGCACCGGTGAACAACCCCAGTACCAGGCTGCCGAGGCCGGCCAACATGAGCACAAAGAGCTGGAATGTCTGGATCAGCCCCCGAGCCAGGGCGGCCGGCCAGGCCAGGCGGTCATAGGTAATTGAGTCAACATTCCCCAACTCTATCACGATTCCCATCGCACCCTGGTTTGATGGCCGATCTTCAGGCGGCCGGAGCAGAATGGCGCGGGTGAATGTCTCCCCGTTGCGCTCGATGGTCACGTCTGCCTGCTCACCCAGGTGCTGCGAGATGGTCTGGGTGACAGCTTCCAGCGAGTCTATGGGCTGTTCGTTGATGGCCCGGATAATATCTCCGGCTTGCAGGCCGGCCTGTTCTGCTGGTGTACCAGGCGTCACCTCTTTGACTGTGACCGGACCGTGATATTGGGGAGCTCCCAACCACAAGACCAACGCCAGCACCACTGCCGCCAGAACCAGATTCATGGCCGGCCCCGCGACCAGGACAACGGCCCGCTGCCACGGCTGCTTCCGATACAGGCTGCCTTCCCGGTCGAAGTCCCCCTCCTCACCCACCATTCGCACAAACCCGCCCAGCGGCAACAGGTTGATCGTGTACTTTACACCGTTGCGCTCGAACAGCGTCGCAAGGCGCGGCGGGTACCCGAATCCGAACTCCTCTACCTCGACCTTCATCCAACGTGCGGCCAGGAAGTGACCCAACTCGTGGACAAATACCAACACTCCCAGGACTGGGATGACGGCCAGCCACCCCCAACCGCTCAAGAAACCAGACATTCTGAATCCGCTCCTATCATTATGCTATGCTATTGTCAACCTAATTTGAATGCACACCAGGATATGATGGTCTGACATGGGACTCATATTACGTACTGCGTACTGCGTAATGCATGCGGTGTGCTACAGTTTCTCCAGGTTGGCCAGGCTGGCTAGCAGCTTTTTCACGCCCTGACCAACGAAAGCAACCTCGACCTCCTCGTCGCCGTGGGACAGGCGGCTGCCGACCACGACTCCTTCACCAAACGTCGGGTGTTGTACGTGATCGCCGGCTCGAAAGGTTGGTTCAGGCTGTGGGGACGAGGCAATCGGGATTGAGTCTTGAAATGCAAACGTCTCCGTCTTCCGGCTCGCCTCGTTCCTACCCGCAATGAGCTGTTCCGGGATGTCCTCCAGGAAGCGCGATGGTTCACTGACGTCGGTATGGCCCCACAGATTGCGACGGAAGGTGTGGAGCAGATACAGCCGCTCCTTGGCGCGGGTGATGCCTACGTAGCACAGCCGGCGCTCCTCCTCCATCTGGTCCGGGTCGTCCATGGAGCGGGAATGGGGCAGCAGGCCCTCTTCCATGCCGATGAGAAACACCACCGGGAACTCCAATCCCTTGGCGGCATGGCACGTCATCAGCGTCGGCGCATCCACGCTGGTGTCCAGATTGTCCACATCGGAGACCAGGGCGACACCTTCCAGGAAGGCCGGCAGGCCGATTTCCGGGGCCAGGCCGGCATACTCTTTAGCCACGCCACGCAACTCCTGGATGTTGGCCCAGCGATCTTCGCCCTCGTCGGTCCCATCGCGGATGTAGCGCTCGTAGCCGGTCTCCTCAATCACCTTGCCCAACAACTCGGGCACCGTCAATGTCGATTTGACAGCGATGAGACTCTCCAGCAGATCCAGAAACCCCAGCAATGCATTCGTGGCGCGGGTGCCGAAAGGAGATTGGAGATCGGAGACCTGTCCCGGTCCAGGGATTGGAGATTGCGTTTCGCCGCCCCCTCCCCAATATCCAATCCCTGGACCGGGACAGGTCTCCAATATCCAATCTCTAACATCCTCTTCATGCTCCAACTTCCCTAAGAGTTGAAGCGCTGCGTACAGCGGGATGCCGAGTTCTGCTGCCCAGCGTGCCAGTGTAGTGATCGTCACCTGGCCGATGCCTCGCGGTGGCACGTTGATGATGCGGTCCAGGCTGAGCTGGTCCAGCGGGTTGTGGATCAGGCGCATGTAGGCGATCAGGTCCTTGACTTCCCGCCGCTCGTAGAAGCGGGTGGCCCCGACCAGGCGATAGCGCATCCCTTGGCGCAGAAACGCCTCTTCGACGACGCGAGACTGGGCGTTGGTGCGATACATCACAGCGAAGTCGCCGGCCCCGTAGCTGTCGGTGGCCATCAGTCGCTGGATCTCGCCGACAACGAAGGAAGCTTCTTCCTGTTCGTTGTACAGTTCTTTGACGGTGATGGGAAGGCCGGCTCCCCTGTCGGTCCACAAATCCTTCGGCGTGCGCTGCGTGTTGTGCGAGATTACCTTGCGGGCTGCATCCAGGATCGTCTGCGTTGAGCGGTAGTTGCGCTCCAGCAGAAAGACCTGCGCATCCTCGAAGTCGCGGCGGAAGCGCTGGACATTGCGGAAGTCTGCGCCTCGCCACAGGTAGATCGACTGATCCTCGTCACCCACCACGAACACATGGTTCCCGTCGCCGGCCAACTGCTTGACGAGGTCGTACTGCACCGTGTTGGTGTCCTGAAATTCGTCCACCAGGATGTGCTGGTAGCGCCGGCGGTACCTGTCGCGCACCTCCGGGTGTTGGCGAAACAGCCGGACAGTTTCCATCAGCAGGTCGTCAAAGTCCAGGGCGTTGTTGGATTGCAGCAGGGATTGGTAATGCTCGTAGACGCGCGCGGCAATCTCGTGCCAGTAGGTCGGCGCGGCGTACTCGCCGGGGCCAATCAGCTCATTCTTGGCTCTGGAAATGGCCCCCTTTAGTTTCTGCGGGCGGTAGAGCTTGTCGTTCAGGTCCAGCTCTTTCACTGCCTGGCGGATGAGGCGCAGTTGGTCGTCGGTGTCGAAGATGACAAAGTTGCTGCTCACCGGCAGGTATTCAGCTTCGCGGCGCAGGATGCGGGCACAGGTGGCGTGGAAGGTGCCCAGGGTAAGCCGGCCCAGCCGGCGCTCGCCCACCAGCTCCCGGAGCCGATCGCGCATCTCGCGGGCGGCCTTGTTGGTGAAGGTGACCGCCATGATGTGGTACGGCTCCACGCCTACCACGTCGATCAGGTAGGCGGCGTGGTGGGTCAGCACGCGGGTCTTGCCCGAGCCCGGGCCGGCCAGCACCAACACCGCTCCTTCGACCGCCTGCACTGCCTGGCGTTGAGCTTCATTCAATGATTCGAGAATTTTCATCCATGTCCCCCGGACATCGCAGTCCCGCTCCTGTTCCAGCACCTAATTCTACCACCGCAGGTCTGCTTTCTGCAAAGCTGACCGTCCCCAACCACCCTTCGACCTGTCTGTGGACAGGATACGGCACGTGGATCCAGCTTGCTATTGGAGTACAGGTTGCGGTAAAATTGTGACCCTGAAAGGGCGCGAATGATGAGGTCCCGTGGATTGAACAAGGGGTTGTGGTTACTACTCAGCCGCTCCCGCCGGATCGCCAGATCCGGCGGCTGAGACGGCGAAATCGCGTTGATACCGTGGCCC
>CAZHMV010000048.1:18250-34114 GCA_964532665.1 uncultured Anaerolineales bacterium | reverse complement strand
CGCTCGCTTCCCCAACTTCTGTATGCGTCCCTCGCTCGGCTACAGGTTGCAGGTGAAGGGCGGTGTCCTGAGCCCGTCGAAGGGTTGAAGGTTTGAAGACGGTGGTCTTCGAACTTGCGACCTTTCACCTGCAACTTTCAACTTTTCTAGCATTGGGGTAAGACTGACACGTTGCCCCCTGAATGAATTCACGGTCTGGTAATCAGAAACAGGTCAAAACGCGCTGATGAACCTTGAGAGAATAATCCGGTAACAGCGCGTTGCTTCTCAGCCGGCACCCGCACGGGCATGAAGTGCCCGTGCTACGCAGCAGCGCCCGATGAATCGGGCTATCGGCCCCTTTTCGGGCGGAAAAGCCCCATCGATGGGGCGCAGCTTCGTAGCCCGCCGACCCTTCGACGAGCCCCTCGACAGGCTCGGGAGGGGCCTCAGGACGTCGCTTCATCGGCGGGCGGGCCTGTCGGACTCAGTACCCTGATTATTTTCTCAAACTTCATAAACACGTTTCTGGTAGCAGACACCGAATGAATTCGGTGGGACGGCATGTGGCTCTTACCGCTGCGCCTTTTTTCACATACGGAGGTCACAACATGAGGAGTTTTCTGGGGCGCGACATCCTTTCGCTGAAGGATTTCGAGCGCCACGAGTACATGCACATCTATCAGGTTGCTGAAGAACTGGAGCCGTACGCGCGTGATCGGACGAACGGCGACTTGCTCAGCCACAAGACGCTTGTTACCGCCTTTTACCAGCCCAGCACGCGCACCCGCATCAGCACCGAGGCGGCCATGCATCGCCTGGGCGGGCACGTGACCGGCTTTTCGGATGCGAAGATGACGCGGGCCGGCGACTTCTACCAGGAGTCCATCAAAGATACCGTCCGCATGCTCGAATACTACGGCGATGTGATCGCCATGCGCCACTTCCAGCAGGGCGCCCCCCACGAGGCAGCCAAATGGGCCAGCGTGCCGATCATCAACTGTGGCGATGGCTGGGGTGAGCACCCGACCCAGGTCCTGATCGACATGTTCACCATCTGGCGCGAACTGGGCACGCTGGACGGCCTGCACATCCTGTGCGTGGGCGATATGCGCATGCGCACCATGCACTCCATCAGCTACGCCATGGCCAAGTTCGACATCACCGCCAGTTTTGTTTCCCCGCCAGAGATGTCTCTCACCGATGACTTCAAGCAGGAGATTGAGGGGCTCGGTTTGCGCTACCGGGAAGTCGAGTCGGTGGAAGACGCCATCGGCGATGCGGACGTGATCTACATGGAGCCGGTCGTCCAGCCTGATTATACCAAATCGCGCGATGAACGGACAGGCGATGAAGGAGCGACCCCCCCGCAGTACAGAGTGACGCGCGAGCTCCTCCGCGACAAGGCACAGAGCCACGCCATCGTGCTGCACTCGCTGCCGCGCATGGATGAATTGCCCACCGACGTGGACGTCACGCGCCACGCCCGCTACTGGGTGGAGGCGTACAACGGCGTGGTCGTGCGCATGGCGCTGCTGGCCCTGATCCTGGGAGCGGTGGAGTAGGAGGACAGGAATGCAAACGGACTTACGCGGTCGTGACATGATCACGACCCAGGAGTGGACGAAGGAAGAGATCGAGACAGCGCTGGATGTAGCATTCGACCTGAAACGCCAGCGCGCCCTGGGAGTGCCGCATCCACTTTTGCGAGACAAGGTGCTGGCCATGTTGTTCTTCTTCTCCAGCACCCGCACCCGGGCTTCGTTCGAGGCCGGCATGGCCCAACTGGGCGGCCACGCCGCCTTCATCGAGTCCCGCACCACACAGATCGCCCACGGCGACACGGCCAGGGAGATTGGCGAGATTCTGGGACGCTACCACGACGGCCTGGCTATCCGCCAGGTAGACTGGGGGGTTGGTAACGCGTACATCCGAGGCGTGGCGGAGGCCAGCCGCGTGCCGGTGCTGAACATGCAGTGCGACTTCTACCACCCCTTCCAGATTCTGGCCGATCTGATGACCATCATCGAAAAGAAGGGCGACCCTCGGGGCAAGACGATTGCCGTGTCCTGGGCGTACGCTGCCAGCTACCAGAAACCGATCAGCGTGCCACAGTCCCTGGTATTGCTTATGACCCGCTTCGGCATGAATGTGCGGCTCGTGCATCCGCCGGAGTACAGGCTGATGCCCGAAATCCTGGATCAGGCGCGGGAGAATGCCCGCAAGTCCGGCGGCGACTTCGAGATTATGGATGACTTCGATGCCGGCTTCCAAGACGCCGACGTCGTCTACCCCAAGTCGTGGGGCTGCCTCCTCACCACCGAGGACCCGGAGGAATCGGCGCGCATCGGGGAAAAATACCAGGACTGGATCACCGACGAGCGGCGGATGAGTCTGGCCAAAGAGGATGCCATCTACATGCATTGCCTGCCGGCTGACCGCAACATCGAAGTCACCGACGCCGTCCTCGACGGCCCGCAGTCCGTGGTCTTCGACGAGGCCGAGAACCGGCTGCACGCGCAGAAGGCGGTCATGGCGTTGACGATGCGGTAATTTACCGTGGCTTTGCTCAACAAAACCGAGCAAGAATAATCAACTACGTCTTGCGTCTTGCGTCTTACGTGTTTCGTCAGGACTGGTTCACACAAGACGTAAGACGTAAGACGCACCAAGAATTGATCACTCTCTTTGTAGCTTTTGTTGGAGGCTTGAATGACTAACGCACATCACAAAGTAGCGGTAGTTGCCATCGGCGGCAATTCACTGATCAAGGACAAGCAACACACCGCCGTAAAGTTTCAGTGGGATGCCGTGCGGGAGACCTGCACCCACATCACGGATATGATTCAGCAGGGGTGGGATGTGGTCGTCACCCACGGCAACGGCCCGCAGGTCGGCTTCATCCTGCGGCGCAACGAGTTGGCTGCCCACGAACTCCACACCACGCCCATGGATGTCATCGGGGCCGATACTCAGGGCTCCATCGGCTACATGCTGCAACAGGCGCTGGATAACGAATTCACCCGCCGGGGGATGGACCGCCGGGCGCAGACCATCGTCACCCAGGTGCTGGTGGATCGCGATGATCCGGCTTTCCAGCACCCCACCAAACCTATCGGCGGCTTTCTGACGGAGGAGGAGGCGCAGCACTTCGCCAATGAGGGCTGGCCGGTGGTGGAAGATGCCGGCCGCGGCTGGCGGCGCATCGTCCCCTCCCCTCAACCGATGGAGGTTCTGGAGGAAGATGCCATCCGCAGTGCGGTCCGCCAGGGGTGGATCGTGATCGCCGTGGGCGGTGGGGGAATCCCTGTCGTACGCAACAAGAAGGGGGAGCTGCGTGGGGTGGCTGCCGTCATCGACAAGGACCTGGCCAGTGGCCTGCTGGCGCGGCGAATTCAGGCTGACCTGTTCCTGATCTCGACGGCTGTGGAGAAGGTTGCCATCAACTTTGGCAAGCCGAATCAGCAGTGGCTCGACCGCATGACGGTTGCCGAGGCGAAACAGTACCTGCAGGAAGGGCATTTCGCCCCCGGCAGCATGAAGCCCAAGGTCGAGGCGTGCATTGAGTTCCTGGAGGCCGGCGGTGGCCAGGCACTGATCACAGACCCTGCAAACATCGCGCGGGCGTTGGGCGGAGAGACGGGGACGTGGATTGAGAAGAACTGACGGGAACTCGGAGGAACTCAAAGAATGCAAGAGTTCCTCGGAGTTCCCCTGAGTTCCTCGGAGTTCCCTTGAGTTCCTGCCGAATGGAGTGTATTCATGTGGCATGTCACAAGCTTGAAATGTGTCCTGTGTGGGGCGGAGTATGCGCCGGCTGAAGTCCAGTACGTTTGTCCGAAGCACGGCAACGAGGGCATTCTGGACGTCCAGTACGACTACGAGCGGATCGCCGGCACGATCACGCGCGAGGACCTGGCGGCGAACCGCGACGACAGCATCTGGCGCTACAGGCCGCTGTTACCCATCGAGCCGGACAGTCCGGTGCCGCCGCTGCGGGTGGGCTGGACCCCTCTGTACCGCGCGCCGCGCCTGGCGGAGGCGCTGGGACTGCGCCACCTGTGGGTGAAGGACGATGGCCGGCAGCCAACGGCGTCGTTCAAGGATCGCGCCAGCGCCATCGCGGTGGTGAAGGCGCGGGAGGCCGGCGCCGAGATCATCACCACGGCGAGCACCGGCAACGCGGCCGCGGCCCTTTCGGGCTTGTGCGCCAGCGTGGACCAGCCGAACGTGATTTTCGTGCCGGCCTCGGCTCCGGAGGCGAAAGTCGCCCAGTTGCTGGTCTTCGGCTCCACCGTGCTGCTGGTGGAAGGAACCTACGACGACGCCTTCGAGCTCTGCCTGGAAGCGGCTCACGAGTACGGCTGGTACAATCGCAACACCGGCTACAACCCGTACATGACCGAGGGCAAGAAGACGGCCGCTTACGAAATCTGCGAGCAGTTGAGGTGGGAAGCGCCGGACCGCATCTTCGTGTCGGTGGGCGATGGCTGCATCATCGGCGGGCTGCATAAAGGCTTGAGGGACCTGCTGGCGCTGGGCTGGATCGACCGGACGCCGAAGCTGATGGGCATCCAGGCAGCCGGCTCGGCGGCCATGTACCACGCCTGGAAGGACGGCGTGGACCCGTCGGACATGACGCCCATTGAGGCTCACACTATCGCCGACAGCATCTCCGCCGGCCTGCCCCGCGACCGCGTGAAGGCCATGCGGGCCGTACGGGAAACCGGCGGCGCCTACATCGCCGTGTCAGACACGGAGATCTTGCAGGCGATTCCGGCGCTGGCCCGGGGGTGCGGCGTGTTTGCCGAGCCGGCCGGCGCTGCGGCGTACGCCGGCCTGGTCAAGGCGGTAGCACAGGACCTTGTCGGTCCCGAAGAGCGCATCGTGGTGCTGGCCACCGGCAGTGGTCTGAAGGATGTGCGGGCGGCCATGCAGTCCGTGGGCCAACCCCGCCAGGTGGCTCCGACTTTGGACGCCGTGGAAGAATCCCTCGGCTCAACTCGCCGGATGGCCGATTAGTTATGCGCTATGGTTTCCTGGACTGGTCTGGCGACCTGGGCTTTGACTTCGACGATCCAGGTGTTTCCCGCTACATTGCTTTCATGTTAGTGGCGACCGAGGACCGGGGAACTAGCCGGCGGATGATGCCAGACTTCCGCGAGAAGCAGGGATTGCACCACGCCTACGAGTTTCAATCTTCCTACGGCTGTCCAGGCGACTAACCTGGCGCGCGCCCCACTGCCGGGCACTCTTTCACCGTGGGCGTGCCTGGCTCTGACGGCCAGGCAACCTTTCGTTAAGTGTTGTAGCATAAAGCCTTATGATCGTCAAAGAGTTCGTAGCGAACTTGCAGTTGCCTGTGTGTTGTCTCAATACTATAATTCAGCCAATTGGGTGGTCGTTTGAGGCCGGCGCCTCAAAGCGGGGTGGTTCCTACTCAGCCGCTCGGCTCCTCGGGCTGACCGGCTGAGTAGGAACACGGGATGTATGAGGGATAAGACCAATGAAGCTACAACAGATGATTCGTGAGATCCATTGGATTGAATGGCAATTGAGGGTGTTTGAGGATAAGTACGGTGTCTTATCGCGTGATTTCTATCAGGCGATGGAATCCGGTGAACTATCTGCGTTTGATGACGGTGAAGAACCATATTTCCACGACTTTCTTGAATGGCACGGCCTCTACAAGATATGGCTGAGGCGGGAGCAGACGTATCGGGAGTTGTTGCGCCGGCAATCACTTCCAGAACAATTGCGACGAACCCTTGTCGCTGCCTGAGTGATACGTCATGTTGGTTCGTGCGCAGTACGAGCGACTGGTGTATACGCTACCGGATCGCCATCCTTCCATTCGCTTCAGCACGCTTGTGCTGGCACCGCCTGGTCTAGACACCGCCCGCTTGACAGGCTTGGTTGCTTTCGGCGACGATCTCGTACTGTGCGTCTATGAACTTCTAAACTTTCAGGAGGGCGTCATTGAAGCGTACCGTTACGAAATATCACGATGCCATCCTCCTTTCACTCAAAATCCCCTCCCCGAAGCCACTGACTACTGTCGTGCCGGCTATCCTGGCAAAGAGAAGTTGTATTGGTATGACTCGTGGCCACATCCGAATGATCCCACACTGACATACACCCTTCCCCATCACAAGCACATCCCTCCTGACATCAAACATACTCGCATTCCGGCCCCTGGGTTGAGTTTCACCCAGCCAAACCTGCCTTTCCTGATTGAAGAGATCGAACAAGAACTACTGTCGGATCAGCATGGTGATCATCAATGAATAGAGAGGAGATTTTCCCAAGGGGACCTGAAATGGAGACAAGAGGATGATTGATCTGTCCATACATCAAGAAGCACTGCAACGGGCTGTGCAACGTGCCAGGGAACGCAACATCGTTGTTCCCACGTTCGCACAGCAAAAGAAACCCGAACTGATTCCAGATGGTGTCAAGGCTAAGCTGAAGGACATCGGTCTGTGGGATGTAGACCCGCTTAACCTGTTCCGCATCACCTGGAAGAACGAGCCGGTTGCTGAAGGCGGCGGTTTCAACGGCGTCAACTATCTTGAGTTGCCGACCCAGCTCACGGGTGTGGATGCCCGCATCATCGCGCTGGTAGGCAAATGGTTCCCCACAGGCGCTCACAAGGTCGGTGCTGCTTTCGGTTGCCTGGTGCCACGACTGGTCACCGGTCAGTTTGACCCCACCTCCCAGATGGCTGCCTGGCCCTCTACCGGCAACTACTGTCGTGGCGGGGCCTACGATTCGGCCCTGATGGGCTGTCACTCCATCGCTATTCTACCCGAAGAGATGAGCCGTGAGCGCTTCGAGTGGCTCTCTCAAATCGCCGGCGAGGTCATCACCACGCCCGGTGGTGAGAGCAACGTCAAGGAGATCTTCGACAAGTGCCGGGAACTGATGGAGACGCGCGGCGACGACATCGTCATCTTCAACCAGTTCGACGAGTTCGGCAACCACCTGTGGCACTACGAGGTCACCGGCCACGCGATGGAGGAAGTCCTGGAGCGGGAGATGGGTCCCCGCGACGAGTATCGCGGCGTGGTGCTGACGACCGGGTCCGCCGGCACCATCGGCTGCGGCGACTACATGAAAGAGGTCTTCCCCACCAGCAAGGTCGCCGCCAGCGAGGCGCTCCAGTGTCCCACGCTGCTCATCAACGGCTTCGGCGGGCACCGCATCGAGGGTATCGGCGACAAGCACGTCCCCTGGATCCACAACATCAAGAACACCGACCTGGTGATGGGTATCGACGATGAGGCGTGCGTCAGCCTGGTGCGGCTGTTCAACGAGCCGGCCGGTCGCGCCTACCTGGTCCGGCAGGGAGTGCCGGAGACGGTGGTGGATCAACTGGACCTGCTGGGCATCTCCAGCATTGCCAACGTGCTTTCCTCCATCAAGTTTGCCAGGTGGTACGAGTTGGGCGAGCACGACATCGTCCTGACCGTCTTCACCGACTCCATGGAGTTGTATCAGAGCCGGCTAGAGGAACTGCACGCGGAGCACGGCGAATATACGGAACTGGACGCAGCGGCAGACTACCACCGCTACCTGCTGGGCTGCACGACGGACTATGTGGAGGAACTGGGCTACTGGGATCGCCGGCGCATCCACAATCTCAAGTACTTCACCTGGGTCGAGCAGCAGGGCAAAACCTACGACGAGATTCAGGCTCAGTGGTACGACCGCGACTACTGGAGCAGCATCCACCGGCAGGTCGAAGAGATTGACACGCTGATCGAGCAGTTCAACGCGATGACAGGGCTGCTTGATCGTCTATGAGGAACTACCCGGGGCTGGCATCTGCCGATCGAGGGATACCCTGAGCTTATCGTAGGGCAGCCTGTGGCGTAGTGGGGGGCGTGTCGAGATCAAGGGAGTAGGTCTTGCCAGGTAGCTTGGTCTCGACACGTGCCCTTAGCACAGGAGATAGAAATGGCCAGGCGCAAGCCATACACAAAACTGGTTAAGACAAACCAGATTCGTGCAGACCATGTCAAAGGTATGGGGGATGTGGTCTTCAAGGGGTTTCAGTGTCTGAATAGTGAATGCCAAGAGTTTATCTTTGTACGCAAGGACGAAATAGGAGATGATTTTGAAATAGCTTGTCCTGCTTGTGAGACTGTCATACGTTCTGGTGATGAGACGCAGTTTTATGAGTACGAACTGGTAAATCTAGAGGAGGGTTCTGTCATAGAAAGAGGTACATTTACGATACTTCATGATGACTACATCGAAGAAGCTCAAGAGTACAAGTATTGCATTATCTGCAATACTATGAAGCCAGTGCACCTTTTCGATCATCACAGAGCCCGGAAATCAGGCCGCCAGGGTGAGTGCAGGCTTTGTAAGGCTATCTATAACTCCATAAAAAACCAGACCCGGTTAACAGATCAACATCGCGAGGCAGCGCAGAAGCGACGTATGTATCTAGATTTATCTGGGAGCAGGAAGATTAACAGCCAAGAGGTATACAAGCGTTTTGACTATCGGTGTTTTAAGTGCAACAAGGACTTGCGAGGAGTCAGCGCGAAGGAGCGTCCCCTTGATCATACACTTCCTGCTGTTTTCTTGTGGCCTTTGACAACTGAAAATGCCACCTTACTCTGCCGAGAGCATAATGGTGAAAAGTCAGGAAAGTGGCCTTCAGAGTATTATTCGGATGAAGAACTGAAAAAGCTCTCGATTCTCACTGGTATTCCATATACAACGTTGGCTGGCTCTCCACACTACAATCCTGAAGCTATAGCAAGGCTTAGGGATTCTGAGCACGTTGACCGACTCCTGAGCAAATATGCAAGTTACATGCCGGAAATCATCAGGCTTCGCAATCGGATTCTTGAACACGAAGGGGTTGACTTTTTCGAGTATTCTACCACTATTTCCCCGGCCTGGGTGCGCAAGGCTGATCGAGAATATCAACGAGTTATTCGCCAGGAGGATGAAACTAATACAGAACCAAATACTGATGAGAAGTAACCGTACCTTTGTCACGGATTCCATGGGACTCACAGTGAGTCACACTTTCATCAAATAAGTCCGCTGATCTGAACCACCTTGTGGCGAGCTTCTGTAGTTCCGCAGCCATGTCGCATTTAACGCTTTTCCCTAAGTGGAAAACGACAACACCATTAGGCTTGAGCCGCTCCCGTGCCTGGCGTAAAATCGGAACATATACGTCAAAATCCTTCTTTTGGCGCTCATCGACAAATCCCAAGGGCCGCGCTTCAAAATCATGCTGAGACCAGCCGACAAACCACAAGCGTAGCCAGTTAGCCAGATAGAAACGGGTGCTGTCGAAGAATGGCGGGGAGGTAATGATAGCATCCAGATCTTCGATCTCTCTGGGCCACCAACTTACTGCATCTTGGAGAAACGTCCTTCCAGGTCGGAAATCCTTTGGCAAACTCTCCCTTAGACCCCGTTGCACTTTTGCTGTGACACGGTCAATCAAAGAGCGATACTCGTACGGCCCACTTGGTTTGTAGGGCGTTATGGGGTGAGATCGCCGACTGAGTGCGTATGGACGGTTGCCATGCAGAATATGCAGTAATGAGGCCAAGACGAAGAAATCTTCAGGTGTTCCTGGTGGATTCATCTGGAAATAACGACGTGCCAGGATAACTTCTCTGAGAGTTTGAGATTCGTAATACTCGACAATCTTGCCATTGAAACCCAACTCACTTACTTCAGCTATCTCCTGTTCTGTTGGAATGTTGTCACTAATAAAGTCTTCTAAGTCTTCGATCACTGTCATGCAGCCTTCTTCAGTGGGTTGTTGAACCTTTGCGCTAGCAATAGTGAAAGCCGCTGGGCTGAGATCAAATCCATACGCCCTTTTACCCTGCAGCGCTGCTTCGAATGGAATTGTGCCGACCCCTGCAAATGGGTCCAAGACTGATCCTCGCTCTGGCACAAATGTCTTCACTAGATGATATGCTATGGCGGGCTTCAGTTTGCCTGGATATGAGCATAATGAGTGCCGAGCATGTCCCCAATTGCGTTTGTTATAGGGAGGCTGTTGGTGTGGTATGCTTTCCTTGAAGCCGTTCCATTGAATGCGCCAGGGGTGAACCAGTTCTGTTACCTGAAATACAGGCTGCTGTGGGCGAAACTTGAAGACAAGTAATACTTGCTTAAGAAGCCTTCCCCCCCTGGAACGGCGTCTACGTAAGACTACGCTGTCTTCCTGAACAAAACCCAGGTCTTGAAAGCAAGATGACAAAAGGTAGTCAACGGGTACATGGACACCGGCATAACATGAATCTCCAATGTCAATCGCCAACGTTGCCCCGAATGTCAAATGCGTGCTGACAGCGTGGAAAATGTCCGTGATCTCGCCAAAGTAACAGCGAATCATGCGCGGAATGCGAGGATCGTAAGACGCTTGCTCTAATGCGAGAACCACTTCTTCGACGTCAGGATGAGAATGTGTTGGTGTTCTAGCAACGGTTACATCGTTAATACCCGCTGTTAAGGCAGAGGCGCGAAATCTTGCTAAATCATCTTTTTCCCTCAGACAGCGTAAGAACCACAGCTCGATCTTTGTATTTCGGAAGTAGTTGGTTCCGTTCACATAGGGAGGGCTGGTTATTACAGTGTCAACCTCCAAACGTGGTATGTGCGCTAACGAGTGAGCATTTTCGCACACAAGCACGGGTTCTGTATGTAAGCCATTTACGTCGTCCCGAATGTCTCTCACCATCTGGGTAATGTTCTTGCGAATGACTTCAGTCAATGGAACGGTCTGACTCTCAAGTTCTTTTGGTCTCTTGTACCGTAAGTCGCCGGCCCGCTTCAACCTGGAAGCCGGCACCAGGGCCGATAACACGGCAATTGTTATCAGATCGGCTAGCAATGGCTCTGTGAGAGCGATTTCGTCAATCCAGGATCGGAGTTTCAGAACTTGCTCATAAACAGGCTCATCAAAAAACACACTTTTTCCGAAAGTCCGCCTGTAGGTCTGCTGCAATGCGTAATCAGGCCGGAATTCTGCTAACCTCGATAGCATCTGGCCTGCTTTTACTAATTTCTGTGCCAAATCCAAACGTTGCGATGATTTCAGGCGTCGAACACGTATTTTTGTTAAGCTAATGAACTGTAAAACAGGATTAATTTCGCAAAAATAGGCCGCTTTGTTGAGCTGTGATGCTGTAAAGGCAGTCGTTCCTGTCCCTGCAAAGGGGTCAAGCACTGTCTGTGCGTTGGGTGCGTACCTTTCTAAAACGGCTTCGACAAATTTGGGTGAATAGCCTTCCAGATAGGGATACCACCGAAGGAATGGCTCCTTTGCCCCTCCCTTAAACGTAACTGTTATGGGATCGAAAAGTTGCTCGCCTATATCCATGCCTTGTAGCAAGAGTTGCTGTTGACGTTCCTTTATGGCGTTGACTGATTGTTTTAGGCGACGAAGGCAATATGTATTCACAGGTAGGTCGTCAGCCTGGGCAGCATCTGCAATCTCGCGGTAACTATCTGTTCCCAATAGCTGGCGCATTTCGGTACTGGAGAGATTCTTAACCGTCTCGTACAGCTCGCTTGTCCTTTTTCCAAAAGCTATAGTGAGAGACTTCTGCTTGGCTGTGTCAGCCGGAAAGTCGGGGAAGTATACGGCTTTGTACTTTTGACTCATTGCGCCCACCTGCACTCAAGGGTTTTGTATAGACTATCATAGTATGGTAGTTTTGTCAAGTGACTCTGTTCTATAGAAATGGCGGCCGGCTTACTTCACCGGTCAGGTCAGCAACCAAGGAAGTAGGAGGCGGACGAGATGTGCAAGATGGAATCTGTTTCATTACGTACGGCAGACCACAGGACGACTATCGATTCGATGGTATACTTGTCGATATCGGCTCTACACAGAATAGTGGGATGGACACGCTCGAAGGGGACGACAGTCCCCATATCTTCCGGCGTCAACGTGGTATACCTGGAGCATCGGGGATCGCGGACTGTCGTCCGCTCGGAGCACCCCACTATTCTGCATAGACCCCAAATATCTTGTGAGGCCTGATGAACACATGAAGGAGGACATTGCATGGGCGAACTCGTACACACGTCGAAGATTCGAATCTATCAGGACAAACGGCCTAAGCGTCGGGCCTACGTTGAGGGCTTCGACGACCCTATCTACTTCGGGGTCCACGGAGGGATCAAGGAATTCTACGGGCTAGAGCCGGAAGAGGACATCCCGGCCACGTTGGACTACCTCGTTGCCTCCGTCGGGGGCTGACTGACCGGCACATTGGCTGGCGCGCTGGCAGCGCGCGGGATCACGTACGAGCCGGGTGAGCTCTATTCCGATGTCGAGGGCGACATCCGCAACCTGGATGGTGTGATGGTCATCACCGATATCCGGGTGAAATATCACCTGACGGTGCCGGCGGACAAACGCGAGGCCGCCGACCGGGCACTGGCGGTCTACTCGCGAGGGTGTCCGGCTTACCAGAGCGTGACGCGGGGCATCAACGTCGAGTGGGATGCGGATATCGAGGAGGTCTAGCCACAGAGCAGAGCCTTTGCCACCGACCCCGTCCGGCGATAAAGTCGCAGTTTCCAAAACCAGGAGCGGGGGAGCAAGGTGACGCCACCTGCTCCCCCGCTCCTGGTTCTTCGGCATGGCCTTTTGACCCTCGCAACGTCTCCCCCACTGCCGCCGGCTGTACCCGCAATCATCGTTAGGCCCTCATTCGGACCTCACCTCTACGCCGGCCAGGTCCTCCAACACCGTCACAATCGCCGAGTTGTCGAGATCGCCCCGACCGGCGGCGAGCATGGCCGCGTACAGTTCTCGCACCACCGCCGTCACCGGCAGCGGGGCCTGCACCGCCCGCCCGGCATCGGCGACGATGTTGAGGTCTTTGTACTGCATGTAGGCCTTGAAGCCCGGCCCCAGGTCGCGCCGCAGGATTTGCGGTGCGCGCACTTCCAGCGCCCAGCACCGGGCGGCGCCGCCGCTGATCGCCTCGATCACGCGGGCCGGGTCCACGCCGCTCTTGGCAGTCAACACCAGTGCCTCGGCCATGGCTGCCATGGTGCCGGCCACGATGATCTGATTAGCCGCCTTGGCTGTTTGGCCGGCCCCGCTCTCCCCCACATAGGTGATCCGTTTTCCCATGGCCTGAAAGATCGGCAGACAGGCGTCGAAAGCCTCTCTGGGGCCGCCGACCATGATCGACAGCGTGCCCTGTTGGGCGCCGATGTCCCCGCCGCTGATCGGTGCGTCGAGCATGGCGATGCCGGCCTCTGCCAGCCGGTCGGCCAGTCGCCGGGTGAAGGCCGGCGAGATGGTGCTCATGTCGATGTAGATCAGGCCGGGACGGGCGGCTTCGATGATGCCGGCGGGGCCAAGCACCACCTCTTCCACCTCCGGCGAGTCCGGCACGCAGGTGATCACCACATCCGAGGCGGCCGCGACCTCGCGGGGAGCGGTGGCCGGCGCCGCCCCCTCCGCTGCCAATTCGTCAACCGGCGCGCGGCTGCGATTGTGGACGGTAAGGGGGTAGCCGGCGCGCATCAGGTTGCGCGCCATCGGCTTGCCCATTAAGCCCAGGCCGATGAACCCGATGGTGGTTTTGTTGACAGTCATGACGTACTCCTTGATCATTGGTCGCTATGAGAACGTTTGGTGCACAGCGGAAATGAGAGGAACTGGGGGAACTCAGGGGAACTCGGAGGAGATCAGCGGGCCTTATAGGGACTCGTAGGACACATCAATCCCTCCCGGTTCCGCCAAGTCCTCCTCAGTTCCCCCAGTTCCCTGAGTTCCTCCGGTTCCCCCTTCTTAAATCTCAATCAACTCCATTTTCTCCAGCAGCTCAAAGTACTGCACGAGCAGCCCCGCCTCCCGCTTCCCCGTCTCCAGTTCGACCAGGTCGATGATTTCGGCCAGGGTGCGCCGGCCATCGGCCCGGTAAAGTGCCAGCACCGGGATCAGACGGATGGCCTGTTTATGCTCCTTGCCCAGTCGGTACAGGCGCTCCTGATCCTCGGGCGACAGACGGCGGCGGCGGACGCGAATGGCCATGTCGATGGGGCCGCGATAGCGGCGGCGGGGCACCAGCTTTTGGGCGCACCTCTCGGCCTCGTTTGGCTCGGGTGTGGCAGGGGCCGGCAGTTCGTCGATCCCCAGGCCGGCTGCGTGCTCGCGGATGGCAGCCAGGCTCCGGGAAAGCTCAGCGCGGGCGAAGCGATCCGTCTCCCCGACGTGCGCATCCAGGGGGAGGTCAGGAGTCAGGCGGTGAAGCGATTGTAGCGCCATGCGTACCCGGTCGATCTCGTACTCGGTGCGTCGCTGGAGGTCGGCTGCCTGGCGAGCGAGGGTGGCGGCCTCATCACCTGGCGCAGCCATCGCCTGAGTGACTGCGTCTTGCATGCGGTCGATGGTCTGGCGCTTGAAGCGGGCGACCATAGCACGGGCCAGCCACAGGGCTTCGTGGGGGCCGGCATTGGCCAGGAAGTACGCGTAGGTGCCGGCAATCGTGCCGGCGCGGGCCAGCATGTGGGGGCTCACCCGGTCCAGCGTATCGAAAGACGTGTGATAGAACTTGTCGGGCCACTGATTCAGCATGGGACAGGGAATGCCCACGGTGGGGTCAGCCAGGATGTAGTGGTCGCTGCCCGGCATGTAGGGTGTCTCCGCCCAGCGGAACAGCGGATAGCTGCCGGTCCCGCCGAAGCCGCGGGCGTCGTCGGACAGGGCCTGGAACAGCTCGACCGCCAGGGTGTCGGCGAAACTCGGTGTGGTGTGGGGCGAGCCGATCATCAGCAACGAGGAACCTGTCTGGCCCTGATCCTCGCCCACCATGTCCAGGTTGATGGCGGCCACCACCCGGGGGATGATCGCTTCATGAGTCGCCAGGTAGGCGTAGGTGCCCGTCATCTCCGGCATCCAGACGAACCGAATGGCCCGGCGTGGCGTGGCAAGATCGCCGGCCTCGATCAGGTGGTGCAGCGTACGCGCGATTTCCATCGCCGTCGCCGCCCCCGACGCGTTGTCGTTGGCCGACGGTTGCGGGTGACACAGATGGCTCACCACCCAGACTTCCTCGTCTGTCTGGCCGGAGATGACAGCCGTCACAACCTCCATCGCCCCGTCGGTGAATTCGGTGTCCACGTGAACGCGAACGTGCACCGGACTCTCTCCATTTTCGCGCCGTTTCGCAATCAGCTTGCGCAGGCGGTCGCCCTCGCGCGGCGACAGTACGAAGCCGAAGGTCTTCTTGTCCTCGGGTGTCCACCAGAAGGACGTGTACTGCAGGGCGTCGGGCAGGTCCCAGCGTTCGCGGACCGGCGGTGCATCCCGCATGCCGTCGTGAATGATGCCGGCGGCGCCCCGCTGCTCACAGGCCAGTTGGCGGACGCGCTCCAGGTCGCCGCTGGTCAGCACGAGCTTGCCGGCGACGTCCAGGCCGGCGTAGTGCTTCTCCTCCGTGCCATCCTCCAGAACAACGACCTTGGCCTCACCCTGCCACGGTGCGCTGCGCTGGATGACCGAGAGCTTCACCGCGCTGTAGTCGGCCAGCATGCGGGCTTCCTCTTCAGGCTCGATGAGCCGGAGGGTGGCGGCGTGACAGGTCCACTCCTGAAACATGGGCATCGACCAGTAGCGTGTCACCTCGTCGGCGGGGAAGGACAGCAACTCGGCGTCCAGGCCCCAGCCGGCCAATTTGCCGCAAGTCTGCTGAGCCGCTGCCCGATAGCCCGGAGTCGCCTGAATCCGGTGGTGGCGAATGATGTCTGCCACGTGCTCCTTCGCGGCCTGGCCGGAGAAGCCGGCGCGGATTGACTTCAGGGTTGCGTGAAACATCGTGTGAACTCCGTGATGCGTGATTCGTGACACCCTCTTTACAACGTAGCAGC
>CAZHMV010000048.1:7473-18150 GCA_964532665.1 uncultured Anaerolineales bacterium | reverse complement strand
ATCGTGTGAACTCCGTGATGCGTGATTCGTGACACCCTCTTTACAACGTAGCAGCAAGATAATAGCATGAAGTCAGAAGGACGGTCAACCAGACTGACCACCAATCACAGGGCTGATAACAGATTGGCCTAGACAGACGCGGCCAAAATCTCTATAATTGGATAGCGCCGGAACCGGTATCATTCAGGACACGTCTGACATGGGAAGCTGGTTTCGCACTGCCAGTTCCGGTCTCATGAACTGTGAGGTGAAAGGCATGGATACGAACGAGCCGTTGATAACCTTCTACGCGATGGGAAACGTTGCCCAGAGAACGAAGGAGCTTCTCGGAGAGTACATGCGCCGGCGCGACACACCGCTGTCATCCGACCGACAGAAGTATTTGACCTTGACCTTGCATCACATCGACAACGTCCGGGAGGGGTTCAAGATCACGCTCCGTACTACAGAGGTGCGCGACCTGTCGGAGCTGCGAGAGTTGATTCAACAGACGCTGATGACATGGGATTGGCTTGAGGCTTTCAACCTTGAGTTGGAACCCGATACCGAGATCTACTACCCGCTGGAACAGACACTGGCCTTCGCTCACTCCTACGTGACGTTGGGGGTTCTGCCCCGCCTGCCGGCCTGGGCAGTGACCTACCCGGAGACGCCGCCCACCTACGCTGATATTCCGGTGCCGCACACACCGGGCGAGGTCCTGGCCCGCATCGACGAGTTGGAGATGGTGCTGTCAGAGGCCACCGCCAAGCCCAGGCGTGAGGCCGATCCAGAACCACTGCGCCGCACCTACGGCTTCTTTGAAACCAGCGCCTGGCTGGTGTCGCGGCATCTTGGGTTGTTCCTGGGTGAATGATTCTGAATGCAAGTAGGGGCGAGATAGGTCGGAGAGCAAGTCACTCTGCTGAAGGACAATCGGTCCGACCTGCCTCGCCCCTACATTTGATGAGACAAGATCGCGTGAAATGTGAAACGCGATCTGTTTTCTCCCCTGGAGACCTGCATGCGTAAACTCGTCCTTGCCCTCATCCTGCTCCTCCTGATCGCCCTCGGCCTCGCTGCAGCGGCCTTCTTTCAGTACACCACCGTCGATGAGCCGATCCGCGCGCGCCTGAAGCCGGCCCTCCCTCAATCCATGCAGGAACGCCTGCGTTCCCTGCGTGCGCCCGAGGTTCTGCGCTTCTCGCCGCGCTGGGGAGCCGAAGATGTGGGCCCCCGGGCACCGGTCAGCATCTCCTTCCTGACGGAGATGGATCACCCGACCACCGAGGCGAACATCCTGACCGATCCCTCGGTGCCTGGTTCCTTCAAGTGGCACGGCAAGACCGTCACCTTCACGCCCGCCGAACCGTGGCCGCTGGACACCGAGATCACGGTGCGCGTCGAGCGGGATGCCCGCAGCCAGTTGTACCGCCGCATGATCAGGCCCTTCCAGTGGAGCTTCCGCACGCTGGGGCCGCCCCGCGTCGTGGAAACCGAACCGGCCCAGAATGCCCGCTACGCCTACACCGACAACCGCGTCGTCATCCGCTTCAACCGGCTGATGGACCGCGCCTCGGTGGAAAGCCGGCTGCGCATCCAGCCCGAGCCCTTCAACATGGCGCTGGAGTGGCAGGGCGATCAACTGCTGATCGGCGGCGCGTTTCGGCCCTCGACGAAGTACACTGTCTCGTTGCTCAGCGGAGCCCAGGACGCCGTCTACGGACTGGCGACCGAGGGAGACCTCACCTGGTCCTTCACCACCACGCAGCGCTCTCCGTATCTGGCTATCGTCGGGGTGGGGCGCTTTGCGTCGGTGCGAGCCGGCCAGCCGGCACAGCTCATGCTGGACCTGGTCAACATCAGCCAGATCGATTTCAGCTTGTACCGCATCGACGTGCCGGCCTACCTCCAGATGACCGGCTTTCGCTACGATGACTGGCAGCACTTCCAGCCCGGGTCCGAGCCCATCCGCACCTGGACGGTCGAGCCCAACGCACCGACCGACGAGGATGCGCAACGTCCGCTAGAGATTGATCCGCTGGAGCCCGGCCTGTACTTCCTGACCGCCACAGCACCGGAGGCGGCGGCTGAGGGACAGGTGCTCATCGCCGGCCAGACAGCGCTGGCGCTGAAACGCTCCCCCACCCAGATTCTGGCCTGGGCCACCCGCATAGACGATGGCACGCCGGTGGCCGGCCTCTCCCTTCAGGCGTACAACAGCGACGGCGAACTTATCGCCGAGGGCCAGACCGACGAGGACGGCCTGTGGTTCACCCGATTCGCCGGCGAGTTGGAACAAATCCACGTCATCGCCACCGCCCCCGATGACTTTGCGGCTGCGTCGGACTCCTGGCAGCAGGGCATCGAGCCGTGGCAGTTCCAGGGCGTTCAGTGGCAGGGGGATTTCCGACCACGCGCGCATCGCGTGTTCCTGTACACCGACCGGCCCATCTACCGTCCGGGGCAGACGGTGCATTTCAAGGGCGTGGTGCGACGTCGCCGGGCCGGGGAGTACGAGCAGCCGCCGGCCGGCACACCGGTGCAGGTGAAAATCACCAACTGGACGGACGACGTTCTCTACAAGAAGACGTTGGAGACGACCGCTTTCGGCTCCATCTACGATAGCTTCGAGCTGAGCGACGAGGTCGGGTTGGGCCAGTGGCGACTCGTAGCCCAGATCGACGGCGAGGAGTACGAGACTACTTTTCAGATCGAGGAATATCGCAAACCCGAGTACGCGGTGGATGTGCGGTTTGATCAGCCCGACTACATCAATGGCGACACGTTCCAGGCCACGGTGAATGCCCGCTACTTCTTCGGCGCGCCGGCTGCCGGTGCTCAGATTCGCTGGACCCTGTACGCCAACGACTACGACTTTCCCTTCCCCGACGAGTCTTTCCGCGATCTCGCGGCCCAGCCGTTGTACCAGGGCTATGGCCGCGAGATCGCCCGCGGCGAGGGGCTGGCCGACGACTCCGGCACGTTCGTGATCAGCCAGCCGGCGGACATCACCAGCGAGGACCGCAGCCAGGTCTTCACCCTGGAAGCCGAAGTGACCGACCCGGCGGCTCAGCCGGTCAGCGGCGTGGCCTCGGTGTTGGTCCATCGCGGCGAGTTCTACATCGGCGTGCGGCCGGAGAACTACGTGGCCGAGGCGGGCACCTCCACCCGCTTCAGCGTTCGCACGGTGGATGTGGCCGGCAACCCGGTCGTCGAGGATCTGACATACACCATCGAGCAGGTGACCTGGAAGCGCCGCAAGACCGAGGACGGTTTCTTCGAGTGGGACGAGGCGCGGACACCGGTCATCCAGAGCACGGTCTCAACCGATCCGTCTGGCGATGGCAGCATCGCCTTCACCCCTGAAGCCGGCGGGTCATACGAAGTCCGCGTCCGTGGGACAGACACTCGGGGCAACCGCGTGCTGGGCTTCGGCTGGCTGTGGGTGAGCGAACCGGGCCAGCTCATCTCCTGGCACTTCGGCAACAACGACCGCATCGATCTGGTAGCCGATGCGCGGACGTACCAGGTCGGGGACACGGCGCGGGTGCTGGTGCAGTCGCCGTACCAGGCTGCCACAGCCCTGGTGACGGTGGAGCAGGCCGGCATCCTGGACTACCGGGTGGTCGAGCTGAACAGCAACAGCGCGACCATCGAGGTGCCCATCGAGGAGCGCTTCTTCCCCAACGTCTACGTTTCGACGGTGCTGATTCCCAGGGGTGGCCCGCCCGGCTTCAAGGTTGGCTACACCGAGCTGCGGGTCCAATCCGACAAGCATCGCATCAACGTCGAGATCGAAGCCGACCGGGACAAATACAGGCCACGGGACCAGGCGTCGTACACCATCCTCACAACGGACGTGGACGGGGACCCCGTTTCGGCTGAGGTCTCCATCGGGGTGGTAGATGCGGCGATCTACTCCCTGACCGGGGCCGGCGCACCCGACATTGTGGACGCTTTCTACGGCCGGCAGCCGCTGGCGGTGCGCACCGCCGGCTCGCTGGCAGTGCTGGCCAGCCGGCACAATCGGCCCGAGAATCCGGGGGGTGGCGGCGGCCCGGGCGAAGAAGGGGTGCGCCGGCTCTTCCCCGACGTCGCTTACTGGAACCCGACCGTGATGACCGATGAGAATGGTGCAGCCCAGGTCTCGTTCCAGTTGCCGGACAACCTGACCACCTGGCGGGCCACGGCGCTCGGCGCTACAACCGATACGCGAGTCGGTCAGGCCCAGACGGACGTGGTCGTCACCAAGGATTTGATCGTCCGGCCGGTCCTGCCGCGCTTCCTCACCGTGGGCGACCAGGCCAGCATTGGCGCGATCGTGCAAAACTTCACGGGCCGGCCCCAGTCGGTCGATGTCACCTTGTCCGCGACGAACCTGGATTTCCCCGACAACCTGAAAACCCGCTCCTTCGTCGTCGGCCAGGGCCAGGCGGTACGCGTCGATTGGCCGGTGAGCGTGCCGGAGGCGACTGAGGCTGTCATCACCATGCGTGCCATGGCCGCGGATGCGAACGACGCTGTCGAGATGACGCTGCCCATCGAGCCTTTCGGAGAGAAGGTCGTTGATGCCGATGCCGGCCAGACCGACGACCCTTCGACAGGCTCAGGACACAGTCTCGCCCTGCTGACCGTGGACCTGCCCGAAGACGCCCGGTTCGCCCAATTGCACCTCGACACCGCCCCTTCGCTGGCCGCCGGCCTGATTGATGCACTGGACTATCTGACCGGTTTTCCCTACGGCTGTGTGGAACAGACCATGAGCCGCTTCCTGCCCGACGTGCTGGTGGCCCAGACGCTCCAGAAACTCGGGCTGTCGAATCCGAAACCTGTCCTGAGCCCGGTCGAAGGGCTCGAGGCGAATCTGCCGGCACAGGTTGAGAAGGGGCTACAGCGACTGTACCACTTCCAGCACTTCGACGGCGGCTGGGGCTGGTGGGAAAGCGACGACACGGGCGCATTCCAGACGGCCTACGTGGTCTACGGCCTGGTGCAGGCGAAGCGGGCCGGCTTCGACGTCCGCGACGACGTCCTGGAGCACGGCGCTCAGGCCCTGCGCACCCCTCTGGTCGAGACCGACAACCTGGACCTGAAAGCCTACATCACCTACGTGTTGACGGAGTACGGCGAGGGCGACATCGCCCTGGCCCGATCCCTGCTGGACCGGCAGGCCCAACTTGCCCCCTACTCGCGGGCCTACCTGGCGCTGACGCTGGCCAAACTCGGCGACGAGGAATCGGCCAGGGCCATCGTGGACGACCTGGCGCGCCAGGTAGTGGAGACCGACACCATGGCCCACTGGACGGAGAAGAAATCCGATTGGCAGCTCATGAGCTCCGACGGGCGCACCACCGCCCTGGTGCTCCAGGCGATGCTCGCTGTGGACCCCGACAACCCGCTGGTGCCCAAGACCGTCCGCTGGCTGATGAGTCGCCGGCTGGGAGGCTACTGGCGCACCACCCAGGAGACGGCCGCCACCATCATCGCCCTGACCGACTATCTGGCGACCACGGGCGAACTCCAGGCCACTTTCAGCTACACGGTCAGCGTGAATGGTCGGCCGGTGGGTGACGTCCAGGTCACGCCGGAGAACGTCGCCCGGCACCACGAGTTCACGGTGGCTAGCCTGCAACCTGGCAGCAACGAGGTCCGCATCGAGAAGTCGGGCGAGGGGACAGTCTATTTCGCCACCGATCTCCGCTACGTGCTGCCACGTGACACCATCACCGCCGAGCGATCGGCGAACGGGCCGGCAGTGCACCGGCAGTACCTGGACCCCGAAACCGACAAGCCCATCGAGTCGGTGCACGTGGGCGACCTGATCCGCGTGAAACTCACCGTGGAAGTCCCGACGGATATGTGGTACATGCAGATCGAGGACCCGCTGCCGGCCGGCACTGAGGCGGTGAATTTCACGCTGCAGACCACCGGCTTTCGCGGCCGCGAGCCCCAGTACCTGTGGTCCCACCCCGAGTTGCGGGACGAGAAGGCAGTTTTCTTCTCCACGTTCCTGTGGAAAGGCACCCACGAGTACTCCTACCTGATTCGCGCCACCACCGCCGGCGAGTTTCGGGTAAGGCCGGCGGTTGCCACGCCGATGTACCAGCCCGAGGTGTGGGGTCAGTCGGAGAGTGCGGTGTTGGAGGTTGAGGAGCAAGAGATTGCGGGGCGGTGAACTTTGGTCAGCGTCGAAATTCGATTATACTTGTAGACGGGTGCATTCGGTGGAGTGATAATGGAGGTAGATGCCATGACCCTCGTGATTGAAGCCACACCCGTTCCGCTGGAGATGGACGTTGATGGGGTTGTACGGGTGGGTGGAACCCGGGTGACGCTTGATACGGTTGTCGCTGCTTTCAATGACGGCGCAACCGCTGAAGAGATCGTGTATCAGTACCCATCCCTGCATCTCGTCGATGTATATGCCGTAATCGGCTACTATCTCCGACATCGTCCAGAGGTCGAAGCATATTTGCGTGAGCGGCAGCAGCAAGCAGATGAGATACGCCGGCAGAATGAGGCTCGATTTGATCCAGAGGGTGTACGGGACCGTCTGTTAGCCCGTCGGGCAGGGACTCATGATTCGGTTAGCGGCTGACGAGAATTTCAACAGCAATATTGTGCGTGGCGTGCTGCGCCGGAAGCCGGATTTGGACATCGTCCGTATTCAGGATGCGGGTCTGTCCGGCGCAGGCGACCCAACAGTCCTCGAGTGGTGCGCACGTGAGGGACGTGTCCTGCTAACACACGATGTCTCGACGATGACACGGTATGCCTATGAACGCGTTGAGGCAGGTCAATCCATGCCAGGAGTATTTGAAGTCCGTCAGACCCTTCCAATTGGCCGTGCCATCGAGGACATCCTTCTGCTGGCGGAATGCAGCTTCGAGGGCGAATGGGAAGGCCAGGTGCGCTACCTGCCGTTGTAACCGACTTTTTCCTTGATTGGCCATAGAGCCGGGGGCAACAGCCGCGGATAAACAGAAAGACACGGAGCTGTCGTCTTTCCTATCCACGGCTCTGCCGGGCCGGCCAGCCCCATCTCCTTGACCTGCCTGCCACAGCGCCCTATAATCACGTGAAAGAGGAGCTGTCTCGAAGTACGCGGGAAACGATCCCCTTCTCTAACAACTATCAGTCATATCGAATACCGCAGGAGACCTCCTCCGTGCAACTTTGACTGTCACAGCGCGGTGTGGTTGCCGGCCATGCTGGGCCAGGCCGGCCCGGTAGTGCCCGGTACGGCCGACTATTATTGAGGAGGACAGCCCGATGATTCACAGCAGGCGCAAATTCCTATTGTGGCCTGGCCTGTTGGTGCTGCTGTTGGCCGGCGGCCTGACCCTCGACTCTCACCGTCACGAGCCAGACAGCTGGCGTTCTGAACAGCCCCCAGGCCATCTCGACCACGCTGGAAGTCGTCCCCCTCGGGGACATAGATGCGGACTGCGACGTGGATGTTGCCGACGTGATGGAGGTCGTGAGCCGGTGGCGGTTGCAAGCGGGTGATCCGAATTATCTGGAGGCTTGCGATGTCAATGATGACAAGACAATCAACGTTGCGGACATCCAGAAGGTCGTGACGTAGTGGGGGATCGCCTGTCCACAGGGATACAGTATTACGAGAGCAGCACCAAAGGCAACAGATGAGCAAAGCTGGTGTGGTCAGCATCTTCTGGGGGATCGGAACCACTGAATTCACTGAGGGCACTGAAGTCACTGATTCAGTGTCATCAGTGCTCTCAGGGCGCTCAGTGATTCCGGGGAGTGCGGCCGGCGTCGCCACCGCCGAACACGTTATGCGCCATTGCTGATATGAGCCAACAACAGCGAGGCACTGGTCATGGAAACGCCTAAACTGAACGTCGTCACGGGAGCCTTCGGCTACACCGGCAAATACATCACCCGCCGGCTCCTCTCCAGGGGCGAGCACGTCAAGACCCTCACCGGCCACCCCAACCGCCCGAACCCGTTCGGTGAGCAGGTGCGTGTCGTTCCATTCAACTTCGACCACCCGAGCGAACTGACCAGGAGCCTGGAGGGAGCCACGACCCTCTACAACACCTACTGGGTACGCTTTCCCCACGGTGGCGTTACGTTCGAGAAGGCCGTCGAGAACACGAAAACCCTCATCAGGGCGGCAGAAGAGGCCGGCCTTCGTCGCATCGTGCACGTCAGCATCACGAATGCTTCCCCGGAATCGCCCCTGCCGTACTTCCGAGGCAAGGGCCTGCTTGAAGAAGCTATCATGGCATCCGGGCTCTCGTACGCCATCATCCGGCCAACCGTGATCTTCGGGGCGGAGGACATCCTCATCAACAACATCGCCTGGCTTCTGCGGCGGTTCCCCCTCTTTGCTGTCCCGGGAACCGGCGACTACCGGCTGCAGCCTATCTTCGTGGAAGACGTGGCGGAAATCGTGGTGAGTGCCGGCCACCAGACAGACAACATGCTCATCGACGCCGTCGGTCCCGAGATTTACACGTTTGACGAACTGGTTCGCCTCATCGCCGGCAAGGTCGGCAGCCGGGCCAGGATCGTCCACCTGCCACCCGGATTGGCGCTCTTCCTCGCCAGGTTGGTCGGTTACGTGGTCAAGGACGTGGTGCTTACGCAGGATGAGGTTGAGGGGTTGATGGCCGGCCTTCTGGTCTCTGAGGGGCCTCCAACGGGACAAACGCGATTGAGTGAGTGGCTAACCCAGAATGCCGGCCGCGTGGGTGCTCAGTACGCTTCCGAGTTGAACAGACACTATCGTTGATGTTGCGCCCGAAACGCTAGAACCCGACGGCGCAGCCGTCCTTCCGGGGATCGGATCCCCCGAACATTGCCCCGTTCTCCTGATCGACCACGATGATCTGACCGCCGCCGAAGCCACCGCCGACCTCCGATGGCGGCGCAACCCGATGCCCCATGTGCGCCAGATCGCTTAGCGCACGCAGCGGAACCCCGCGTTCGAACAGGACGTGCTCCAGATCCTCCAGCACGCGGAATCGTGGCGCGTCCAATGCCTGCTGCGGGCTCATGCCGTGATCGACGAGATGTGACACGACCTGGAGGTGGCCCTGCGGCTGCATGAAGCCTCCCATGACGCCGTACGACGCGAACAGAGCCCCATCGCGGGTGATCATGGAGGGGATGATGGTGTGGTAGGGCCGCTTGCCTGGTGCCCAGCAATTTCGGTGCGCCGGGTTCAGCACGAAGCAGGCTCCTCGATTCTGCAAACAGATGCCCGTATCCCCCGCTACCATCCCGGAGCCGAAGCCGTAGTACAGGCTGTTGATGAACGAGCAGGCGTTCCCGTCGCCGTCCACGACGGTCAGGTAGACGGTGTCTTCGCCGGCCGGTTGGCCGGCCGACACCTCCCCCATCGCCTGGTCGAGCTCAATCAGCCCACGCCGCTCGGCCGCGTACGCCTCGGATAGGAGCGCACCGAGCGGGATGTCGGCGCGCTCGGGATCGGCTACGTAGGTGAAAGCATCGGCAAACCCGAGCCGCATCGCCTCGATGAGGATGTGGAGATACTCCGTCGAGTCGGGGGCCATAGCCGGCAGGTCGAACCCTCGGGCGATGTTCAACGCCAACAACGCTGCCAGCCCCTGTCCGTTGGGCGGACACTCGTACACGCGGTAGCCGCGATAGTCGATGGAGATCGGCTCGACCCAGGTGGACGTGTGGGCCTCGAAATCCTCGAGTTCCAGAAACCCGCCGTTGCGGCGGGAGAATTCGACGATGGCCTGGGTGATGTCCCCTCGGTAGAAGGCGTCGCGGCCACCTTCGGCAGTTCGACGGAAGGTTTGGGCCAGGGCCGGCAGGCGGAAGATTTCGCCGGGCCGGGGTGCGCGCTCTCCATCGACCAGGTAGTGGGCGCGTGCCTCGGGCGTTGCGCGCATCTTCGGGGCCAGGTAGTCCCACGCGCGGGCGATGATCTCCGTGACGAGGAAGCCTTCTTCGGCGTAGCGAATGGCCGGCGCCAGGGCGTCGGCCAGGGAGAGGGTGCCATACCGCTCCAGGAGCGTGGCCCAGCCATCCACGGTGCCAGGCACGGTCACGGGCAACATGCCGGCCAGGGGCACGGCGTCCAGTTCCCGCTCCCGAAAGACGTCCAGCGTCAGCGCCTGGGGTGCGCGACCGCTGCCATTGAGGGCTTTCACCTCCCGCGTGCCGGCCAGGTAGAGCAAGGCGAAGCAGTCTCCGCCGATGCCGGTGGACATGGGCTCGACCACGTTGAGCACGGCCGCGGTGGTCACGGCGGCGTCAAAGGCATTGCCGCCGGCGCGCAAGACCTGGAGGCCGGCCTGCGCCGCCAGAGGCTGGGACGTCGCCACCATGCCATTGCGTGCCATGACGGTTGACCGGCGTGAGGGGTACTGATATTTCGAGAATGATAGCGGCATTGACATCTCCTGCTGTAAAGCGCCCGCACGAGCATGAAGTGCCCATGCTAGAGAACGGCGTCCGACGAATCGGGCTTCCTGCACCATTTCGAGCGGGAAAGCCCCATTATGATCCTCGAGAAATAATCAGGCAATGCGTGGTGCTTCTCAGCCGGCGCCCGCACGGGCTCTGCACGAAGGTTGACAGAGCACTAGGCCGGCCGGCGAACAACCTCAACGATTTCGCCGCGCCCAGTCACAACACGGTCCGGGTCGATTCTGCTCCTCAGCAATCGCAACTCCGTCTCGGTCGGGGGGT
>CAZHMV010000048.1:0-7373 GCA_964532665.1 uncultured Anaerolineales bacterium | reverse complement strand
CGGTCCGGGTCGATTCTGCTCCTCAGCAATCGCAACTCCGTCTCGGTCGGGGGGTCAAGCTTCACAACTTCATCTGCGATCTCCGGCTGGAACCCCATCTCGCCAACCACTTCCTCCACCGTCAGGTCCTGACGCACGCCGATGAGCTGCATTCGCCGGTTGGGTGCGTATCCTAACAGCGCCTTGGAGGTCACGACGCGCCAGGGAGCGGTGCCGGCCGGCAATCCGGCACGCTCGCGTGCTCCTTCACTCCCATCCAGGTAGCCCGGCGACGTCATGAAGTCGAGCTTCTCCACGAAGCGCCGCTTTTCGTGCATGATGATGACCACTGTTTTCGCGCAGAAGGAGGCCACTTCATTCCCGCCGCCAGAGCCCGGGAAGCGCCGCTTGGGCCGGTAGTAGTCGTCGCCGATGATGGTGGAGTTGACGTTGCCATACGGGTCGATCTGGGTGGCCCCCAGTACGCCCAAGTCCAGATAGCCGGCGCCGGCCTGGGCGAAAATGGTGTTCATATTCGTCCACATGAGGGACTGGTAGCAATTCGTCGGCCCGCCCATGGTGAACCGCACGAAGGGTGACAGCGGTTTCGGCCCAATGGCCCCAAATTCGTAGACCTGCACCAGGTCAGGCGCGTTGTTCTCCTGGGCCAGAATCGCCGCGATCTGCGGCAGCCCATAGCCAATGAAGGCGGTCTGGCCGCTGCTCATCTGCCGCGCCGTCTGGCTGATCATGAACTCAGCTTCGGTGTATCGGGTAAAATCGTCCACGTCGATCATTTTGTGCCGCTCCCCGCTCACTAATGATACCCTTCGACCAATGTCGCTCGTCGCTTCAGCGCCATGAGCCGATCCCATCCTACTCGCTTCTCGAACATCTCCGTGTCCGACTCGACGCTGTAGATGTATTCGTCCAGATAGCCGGCGATGGCCTCCTGGCTCTCCGTTTTGCCCAGAAAATCCAGGAAGTGCTCGATGTCCAACTCGTACACCCCGGGTAGCCCGCCCGGCCAGCAGCCGAAGGGCGCGTACACCACGGCGTCCACCAGGTAGTATGGGATGGTGGTTTTCCCTGGCTCCTGCCGAATCGCATCATGGTCGATGATCTTGTCGGTGGAGATGATGACCCGGCGCGCTGCCTCGGCTGTCTCCAGCGGTGCGACGCCCGGGCCGTAGCAACGCGCATTGCCGTAGATGTCCGCTTCGTGTACGTGGATGAGAGCCACATCGGGATTGACAGCCGGGATGAGGGTGATGGGTTTGCCGGAGAAGGGGTCTTCTATGACCTTGGCCCCCGAGTACTTCAGGGTGTCGGTCCCCAGCAAGGCCCGGGTTGGCAGGAACGGGACCCCCATAGCGCCGGCCAGGTGCCGCAGGGTGAGCGTCCCATTGGTCCACTCGGTGACCCCCACGCGCCCCTCTTCGATGGCCCGGTTCAACAGCCGGCCCAGCCCCAGGAACCCGACGTCGATGTGGTCCACGTTATTGCCGGCCACCAGCAGGGTCGATTCGATGAGGGTAAACTTGGCGCAGTACCACAGATGTCGGCGTCGCTGACGGATGATCTCGCGGATGAGAACCTGCGGCCCGCGCGTGAACGAGGAGAAGTCGAAGCTGACGTAGTCGCCGTCCTTCACGAAGCGCTCAACGGCTTCGCGCGCCGTCATCGTCTTGTCAACGAAGTCCCGCGTCTTGTTCTCCTGTACCCACAGACGCATCTCGTCCGGATCGGTGAATCGGTATTCGCCGATGCCGCTGACCAGAACTTCCATTCCTCTCGCACCCCCTCTACGAGTAGTCGTAAAACCCCTTGCCGGACTTGCGGCCCAGATAGCCGGCTGTCACCATGCGGCGGAGTAGCGGCGGGGCAGCGTAGCGGGGATCACGATACTCCTCGTACATGGCGTCCGCCACGTAGAGCATCGTGTCCAGCCCCACGAAGTCCATGAGGGTAAAGGGTCCCATCGGATGGTTCATACCCAGTTTCATGGCCGTGTCGATGTCCTCTTTCGTTGCCACGCCGTTTTCCAGAGCGCGGATGGCATCCAGGCCGTACGGTACAAACAACAGGTTGACGATGAAACCCGGGTTGTCTTTCGGGGCCAGAACGATGGTCTTGCCGACGCTCTTGCCAAACTCACGGGCGACCTGGAGTGTTTCTTCGCTGGTCCGGAATCCCCGCACCACCTCTAACAGTGGTAGCACCGGCACCGGGTTGAAGAAGTGCATGCCGACCACCTTGTCCGGCCGCTGCGTCACCGAGGCCATTTCGGTGATGCTGAGAGACGAGGTGTTGCTGGCCAGGACGATGGAAGCCGGCGTGAGCTCATCGAGTTGCCGGAAGATCCCCTTCTTCACGTCCATGTTCTCGATAGCCGCCTCGATGACCAGATCACGGTCGCCGAAATCTGCCATCTCGACCGTTCCGGTGATGCGGCTTATGGTCGCCTCCATGTCCTCCTGGCTCATCTTGCCACGATCAACGGCACGACGCATGGACTTGCGGATACGGCCCAGGCCCTTTTCCAGGATCTCTTCGTTGACCTCACGGACGACTACGTCGTAGCCGGCCCGCGCCGACACCTCGACGATTCCCGAGCCCATCAACCCACAGCCGACGACACCCACTTTTTGAATTTGCATTTGAACCTCCCCTACTTATGTATCCAGCCTACTTATCTCAAACCCATTGCCAATCGGCACCGTCACGCTCTCCAGTCGCGGATGCGTACGCACAAACGAGTGATACGCTGCCAGCGTGTCCGGATGGGTCAGCGCATTATCCGACACAATGAGGCCGCCGGCCTGCACCTGTCCCCGATCCAACAGGAGCTGCAAATAACCGAGTTGCTGCTCCTTACCCGCGTCGAAAAAGACCAGATCGAAGGGGCCGGCCGCCTTCTTCAGCACCCGCGCGGCGTCGCCCATCCGCAAATTGACCACGTCGGATACGCCGGCCCGGCGGAAGTTGCGGCGCGCCAGCTTCACCTTGGCGGAGTCTCGCTCCACGGTGACGAGGTCGCCTCCGGTGTGCTGGAGCGCCATCGCCAGCCAGATGCCGGAGTAACCGTTCGACGTGCCGATTTCCAGCACGCGCCGCGCGCCCACGGCCCGAACCAGAATGTAGAGGAAGTGGCCGGCCTCGTGGGGCACGTTGTACATGCCCTTGTGCTCCTGCGCGAAGGCCTCCAGCTCACCGAACAGCGCCAGGCTGCCGGCCGGCAGCCGCTCATCCACCCTCAGGCTGACTGCCTCGCCACGCCCCATGGGCACAATCACCGTCTCCAGATTCGGATGGGATTCGACTTTCTGGACGTACGGGGCCACAAGATCAGCATGCGAGATCACATTGTCAGCGATGATCAGCCCACCTGTTCGGACCAGGGGGTAGACCAGATCGAACTGAACTGCGTAGTCCTCCTTCTCGGCATCCAGGAACGCGAAATCGAACCGGCGGTTCCCCGGTGAGAGGCCGGCCAGGTATTCTTCAGCGCGGGCCGTGTGCACTGTCACCATCCCGTCAAGCCCCACGCGGGCCATATTCTGTCGTGCCTGGCTAGCGCGTGCTTCCTCTATCTCCAGCGAAAGCAGATGGCCGGCATTGACGTGAGCTGCCAGTCCAAGCCAGATTGTCGAGTATCCGATAGAAGTCCCAATTTCCAGAATCTCGCGCGCCTTCGCAGCTTTGGCCATCAGGCTCAGAAACTGGCCAACCTCGCGCGGAATGCTGCGCCCCCGCTGCTCCGGCGGCAACCCCAGCGCCCGCTCATGCCGGTCACGATCTTCAAGCTCGCCCAACACACCGTCAACGTCTGAATACATTTCCTTGACCTCAACCACCACGGCCCGAAAAGCCGATGAGCAACAGCAAGCCCAGCACGACAGCCACCGCAAACTCGATTACCACTCGCCGGCTCAAATCTTTCTGGATCAACTGCCGCGCGATGCCCGTGACAAGATAGAAAACCAACAGCAGCAGGCCGCCACCCGCCACGGCGTCCAGGGACACGTGATTCAGCCCCCAAGTTGCCAGGCCCACAACCAGGGCTGTCAACGCGGCGTACGGCCACACCCTGGTTCCGGGGCCTCCTGACCACCGCAAGAGCGAAGCTGCCAGCGCAAAGCTGACCAGCGAAGTGCCTGTGCCTGAGAGGACCGTGCGTACATGCACACTGTAGATGACTGTGAACGTGAACAGCGCCACGGCGAAGCTGAGCGCCGTCAGGCCGGCCCGCGCCACCGGATGATACCGATCGGTCGGGTCGGCGGCGTGAACCTCACCCAGGAGCGCCAGGCTCAGGCCGATGCCGGCACCGGCCAGCACCAGGAGCCACCCCGGCGACAGCGGCTCGAACTTCACGATGAGAAGCGGCCCTACAGCCGCCGCCGTGCCCGGCAAAGCCCAGGCCGGCGCCGTCTGGCGGAATCCGGCTTCGGCCATCGTGGAACGTAGCCGGAGAAGCACGTCCGTGCCGGCGCATACCAGGATCACGAGCACGGCTGCGATCAGCCAGGGGCTCGAAAGCCGCAACGTCAGAGGGGAATCGAGGACGATCAAAGGCAGGGTCCACGCCGGCAGGTTTACCAGGGCGGTGAGTACCAACCCTGCGAGAACCAGAATCACGAGCCGGCTGATCTGTCCGAGACTGGGCATCTTCGCTCCTTGGGCCTTCGATGCCATTCTACTGCCCGCCACGCCTTTTGTCAAACAGACCGTCTCCCACAAACCGGAGCGGGGTGTACAAGACACCTTGTACACCCCGCTCAGAAAGCCTCCAGAATCTCTAATCTCTAATTCCTAGTCTCCAGCCGCCGGCTGCGTTGCCAGAACCCGGTCCATATAGCGCTGCATAATTGGCTCTGTCATCATCCCCCGATGGGCTGCTGTAATCTTCCCATCGCGCCCGACAAAGTAGCTGGTTGGGAACGCACGAATTCGATAGGCGCCATCGGCGACTTTGCCTGTGTGGTCAAGCAGAATCGGAAACGTAAGCCCCATGCTGTCAACAAAGCTTCGGACGACGGTGATCGACTCCTGGACATCCACCGCCAGCACCACAAAGCCCTGGTCCTGATAATACTTCTGATACATGTTGTCGATGACGGGCATCTCGATTCGGCACGGACCGCACCAGGTCGCCCAGAAATTGATGAGAACGGGTTGTCCTTTGAAGTCGCTCAGGCTGATCTTCTCACCTTTCAGATTCTTCAGCGTGAAGTCCGGCGCCGGATCACCCACGCCGGGCGTGCGCCCGATGGACGTGGTGACGCCGGCTGACGAGCGCGGCTTTGCCGGCTGAACCTGGACCTGCGGCTGCGGCTGGATTGGTACGACCTGCTGCGGTTGTACCGGTCGAACCGACTGTGGCGCAAGAGCAGCCGGCGGAATCGGCTGGCCGGCGGTAGCGGACGACCGGGATGGGCCACTCAACATGCGGCCCATCCACAGGCCAGCGGCCAGTGCCCCGACTATCCCCACCAGTACCACCAACCCCACCACAACCTGAATCCAGCCAATTTGCAGAACGATAGTGTTGTCATTCTCCGGCGTCTCGACCTGCTCAATGTCTGTATCACTCATCGTCAACTTCCTCGCCTCTTGTTTCCTCCATACGACTCACCTGGCAATCAAAGTCCTACGCCCCGTAAGAATTCATTTAGTGGTAACGAGTGGACCGGCGCAAAGTTACGGGTATTGTCAGGGCGAGGGGGGTCGGAGAGTGGGCTGTCTTGTTAATGAGCCCGCTCTCCGACTTGCCTTGTCCCTGGCGCAACCCTATAATCTATCTGCCAGTCATGCGAGTCACAGAGTTTCTGCAAGGCATTGCCGAACACACGCGGAAGATGCTGCCCGCCGGCTACCGGGGTTTCAGGAGCCGGCGGCGCGGCAACCTGATCCAGTTCTGGTACAGCCGGCCAAAGATCCATTACGAGGTGTGGGTCCAGGGCCGGCGGAGCCGTATCGAGGTGGGGCTGCATCTGGAGGCCAGGAAATCCCTGAATGACAGAATCCTACAGTATGTGGCCCAGCGATTTATTGGTGTACAGGCCGAACTCGGTCCAGCCGTAGAATTGGAGCAGTGGACGCAGAGTTGGGGGCGTATCCACCAGTTCGTCCCGTATGATCGCCTGGATGAGTCGCTCTGCCGCACAGTGGCTGAAGAACTTGCGCGAATGATCGTCGCACTGGAGCCTCTGTGTGCGGAGGCCCTCGATGCATCTTCTCAATAGTTCAGCGTTCGATGGTTGTCCACCCACCATTCTCCACGCTCTTCATTACCGCCTCGCCGATGAGCATCTCCTCGTGGCCGTCGGCGAAGGTGGGGAAGCCAGGCTCCCGGCCCTCATCCCGCCGGCGGATGTACGAGTAGACCGCCTGGTACAGGGCCTTGAAGGTGTCGGGGAAGCCCTCGTTGTGCCCGCCCGGATAGCCGGCAAATCGGCGCGCTGCCGGCGTCAGTAGCGCCGGGTCTTTGAGCAGTACGCCGTTCGGTCCGTCCCGCCGGCCAATCCACAACTCGTTGGGCCTTTCCGAATCCCAGGCCAACGACGATTCGCTCCCGTTCAGCTCAAACGACAGACGATTCTTCCGCCCGGCGCTGACCTGCGAGACCGTCACAACGCCTCTCGCACCTGAATCCCAGCGCAGCAGGATGGTGGCGTAGTCCTCCGTTTCGATGGGGGTTTCCACATAGTCGCCGGGGGTCAATTCCTTGCCGGCAAAGGTGTCAATCGGGCCGGACGGCCGTTTGCGCACCGGCAGGAACGTCTTCAGATCGGCATACACCGCCTCAATGTGCTGGCCGGTGACAAACGTGACCAGGTCCAGCCAATGCGAGCCGATGTCGCCCACGGCTCGCAGCCGGCCACCCTTCTCCGGCTCCAACCGCCAGTTCCAGTCGGTGTCGTATAGCAGCCAATCCTGGAGATACGAGCCACGCGTGATGTACAGATCACCCAGGTCTCCCCGGGCCACGCGCTCGCGAGCCTCGTGGCAGATGGGATAGAAGCGGATGTTGAAATTCACCGCGTGGACGATGCCGGCCTCCTCTGCCACGCGGAGCAGTTCCCCTGACTCCTCACTGGTCATGGCCAGTGGCTTCTCGCACACCACGTGTTTGCCCGCCCTGATAGCACCACGGGCCATCGGAAAGTGTAGTTGATTCGGGCTTGTGATGTGCACAACGTCCACCAAATCGTCGGCCAGCAGGGCTTCGTAGTCGGGATAGACCCGGTCGATGCCCAACGCTTCAGCTTTGGGCCTGGCCCGCTCGGGCGACGAGCCGACAATGCCCGTTACCTCCACCCCCAGCCGGCGCAGCGCTTCCACGTGAGCCGGCCCGATGAACCCGGTGCCCACGACGGCTGCTCGTATCA
>CAZHMV010000047.1:32008-34825 GCA_964532665.1 uncultured Anaerolineales bacterium | reverse complement strand
ACTGATTACTGGTTACTGATTGCTTCTCGAAGTCGCTCCACGCATTCCAGGGGCACATCCACCATCCCAAGCTCGATACCCGGCTTGGCGGCACCGTGGAAATCGCTCCCACCCGTGGGGACCAGATCGAAGCGCTCAGCCAGATCGAGCAGCCAGGCACTCACATCTGGCGTGTACCCCGGATAGTAGCACTCCATAGCACCCAGGCCGGCCTCGCGCAGTGCCGCCAACAACTGATTCAGATTCTTCGGGTTGCTGAAGGGGTCGCTGGTGGGTACAGGGTGTGCCAGGGAAGGAATGCCGCCGGCCTGGCGCACCAGCGCGCACGCTTCCTCCGGCGACATTCGGTACCGGTCGGCGTAGGCCGGCCCGTGGCGTCCGATGTACAGGTCGAAAGCTTCGCTGATGGTGGAGACGTGGCCAGCTTCCAGCAACGCCCGGGCCACGTGTGGCCGACCAACAGTGCCCTCGACGGACAGCGCCAGGACGCGGTCAAAACTGATGGGGTGCCCCAACTCACGCAGCTTCTCCACCATCCTCTTCGCCCGATAGTAGCGTGCATCCCGAATTCTGGACAGTGTCTCCTGTAGTTCTCGATTCCTTATGTTGACAAAATAGCCGAGGATGTCAATATGGCCGTTTTCCGTGTCAGTATTGATCTCGAGGCCCGGGACTATCCAGATGCCAAGCTCCTGGCCGACTTCCAGGGCCTCCGGGACCCCGTCGGTCGTATCGTGGTCCGTAATTCCCAGGACTGCCAGCCCCTTTCGACCGGCCAATTTCACCAACTCTCGCGGCGTCAACGTTCCATCCGAAACCGTCGTGTGGGCATGTAGATCAGCGCGACTCATCCAACTCCTCTGTAAAGGCAAAACGCTCCATATCACCGAATATCATTTGCCGAATTATACTGCCTTCCCGACGAACAAGCTAATGTATGAAACCGAACCCCGCGCTGGGAAAGTAGCTTCCGGCAGGGCGTGGTTTTACGTTTCGTGATCCCCCTGCTACAATTGCACCACAATGAAACAACGACATCTCACTCTCCACACCAGGCATACTTCCATTTCGCTGGGTGTCAGTTGGATCGCGTTGATCCCGTTGGTGCTGTGGATCATTGCGACGCTATATGTGCCCGTGATGGCACCGGCGCTGAGTACGAGGGAGGCGTGGGGCCTGGCAGTGACGAGCACGCTGCTGGTACTGGTGTCTCTCGTTGTCCATGCCCTGGCCCACGCATGGACTGCACGAGCCGCCGGCAGCCGCGACAACGAAACGAACGTACCGGACAGCATCCCCCTGTACGTTTTCGGTGACGCGGCGCAGGTCTGGCCGGCCGCCACCACCCCATGGCGCGAAGCTTTGGTTGCCGTGGCCGGCCCGGCGACCAACTTGTCGCTGGCTGCCGTGGCCTACCTGGTCTGGAACCGCCAACTGCATACGTATCTCAATGTCAGCGCGATCTTTCTGGCCGGTGTCAACCTGGCACTTGCTGCTCTCAATCTGGCACCGGGCTCCCCCCTGGATGGTGGGCGGCTGACCCGGGCTATTGTGTGGGGTGTCTGGAAGCGGCCATCTCTCATAACCCGCGTGGAGGTGTGGTTGGGGCGTCTGATAGTGATTGCGCTGGCCGGCTGGGGGGTCATCCTGATTGCACAGCGCGCACGGTTCAGCCTGGAGACGGGTGCCAGCACACTCGTGGCCGCCGGTGTGCTAGGACTGGCTTTGTGGGAACAGCCGGCCTGGGAGTGGGATCGATCGATACCAACAGATGGTTCGGTCCTTCGTGGTAACGTGATACGCGGTGCCATCACGGGCCTGCTCATCCTGGGGCTGTTGGGGATTGCCGGCAGTCTGGTACCCACCAACAATGGCCTGGAGGCACCGGGCGTTGCGCTCTCTGTGGAGCCAATGATCCATGTGCCACCCGAGCACCGCCATCCGTACGCCGGCAGCTTCATCCTTACGACAGTGTTCCCGCAGACGCCGATCACAGCCGGCGAGTGGGTCTACGGCAAACTGAGCCCTGTGGTCAGGATCGTCCCACCGGAGCGCGTAGTCCCTCCCAATACCACCCCGCAGAAACTGGCCGAACAGGGCAACCGAATGCTGGAAGAAAGTGAGACGCTGGCAGCGGTCGCGGCACTTCGCCTCGCCGGCTACGACGTCCAGGTCGTGGGCGAGGCGGCTGAAGTGGCGTCGATTCTTCCTGAAAGCCCTGCCAACGGCGTCCTGAAGCCCGGCGACCGGATCGTTGCGCTAAACGGTGAACCTATCAGGATGGCCTCGACATTGGCAGAACGGATTAGAACCCAGGATCCACAGGCCAGAGTGAACCTGGCGGTCAAACGTGGGGATGAGCAACTGGCGTTCACGCTTCCACTGATGCAGCCATCTAACCCAGGCGAACCCCCACGGCTGGGAATCACCGTGCAGACCGTCGGCTTTGACGCGGAACTTCCGTTCCCGGTCAAGGTCGAGCCGCAGAAGATCGCCGGCGGGCCATCGGCTGGCCTGATGTTCACGCTGACCATCTATAACCTGATCACACCAGAGGATCTGACCGGCGGCCGACGGATAGCCGGCACCGGCACCATTAACCTGGATGGCCGGGTGGGACCCATCGGCGGGGTGGAGATGAAGGTCGCCGGCGCCGAAAGGGCCGGCGCCGAGTACTTCCTGTCGCCACCGGAGAACTACCAGGATGCGCGCCGTGTCGCACGGCATATCAATGTGGTAGAGGTTGCGACTGCGGAGGAGGCGATCCAGTTTCTACGGAGCCTGCCGGCATCTGCAGATGAGTGAGGGGCGAGACCT
>CAZHMV010000047.1:0-31908 GCA_964532665.1 uncultured Anaerolineales bacterium | reverse complement strand
TGAGGGGCGAGACCTCCGAGGTCTTGTTCGAAAGATGTTGGGGCTAAGACTCTTTCTCGATCCCAAACGGATTTTCGCCGGAGCCGCCTGGCTTGAAATTCCAGTCACAGCGGATGTGATCATCCAGGTTGCACGAAACGTCATAGGAGCAACGTCGGGCGACCACGGAGTAAGTGCCTTCGCCCTGCTCGTATTGTCGGTCTTCCAGCAGATAGGCATCTGCTCCTGCCAGTGGACAGAACGCTTTGAAAGCAACGACCCATGCCATCTTCAAACCCCTTTCCACCCGTTCAATAGTCCAGGACTTCAGTTTATAACATCGCTAAGCTCGCCGTTCGGGCGCACGCCGACTGAGTGCGGTCACTTGGCGCTCGGCGCGATAGGAGCTGCGCACCAGGGGGCCGGATTCGACCCACTTGAAGCCGGCGGCATAGCCGGCCTCCTCTAACTGTTCGAATTCCTCCGGTGTGTAGTACCGCATGATCGGCAAATGCCGTTCCGATGGCCGCAGGTACTGACCGATGGTCAGAATGTCGCAGTCGTGGGCCACCAGGTCATCCATCACCTGCAAAACTTCGTCCCACTCCTCGCCCAGTCCGACCATTACTCCTGACTTGGTCAGCACGGTCGGGTCCATCTCCCTGGCCCACTTGATGATGCGCAGCGACCGCTCGTACACCGCCTGGGGCCGGACTTTCCGGTAGAGTCGTGGCACAGTCTCGGTGTTATGGTTCAGGATTTCCGGCTTCGCATCCATCACGGTCTGCAAAGCTGCCCGATCTCCCTTGAAATCGGGGATTAGCACTTCGACTGAGAGGCCCGGCACCAATTCTTTGCTGCGCCGGATGGTTCGCGCGAAGATGGCAGCGCCTCCGTCGGGAAGCTCGTCCCGGTTGACGCTGGTGATGACGGCGTGGTGCAGGTTCATGCGTTTGATCGCCTGAGCCACACGCTCCGGCTCCATCAGGTCGAGGACCTGCGGCCGGCCCGTTCTGATGTTGCAGAAGCCGCAACTGCGCGTACAGATGTCACCCAGAATCAGGAATGTCGCCGTACCATGTCCCCAGCACTCGCCGACGTTGGGGCAGTTGGCTTCCTCGCACACGGTGTGGAGTTCCTGCCGGCGCATCAGGTGTTTCAGGCCGGTGTAGTTCTCGCCCCACGGCGCGCGGACTTTTAGCCACGGTGGCCGGCGATGCCGAAAAGGCAACCCCTTCCCGTTGGAATCGTACGCTGGCTGTGCTACTTCGATTTCATCCAGATCAATTAGACTCATGAACTTCGTCCTGTTCCATAAATGATGGAGAGTGCCCAGCTATGACCAATCCTGCAACAGCCGCACCAGAAGGCGGACGCCGACGCCGGTAGCCCCTTTGGTGGTGTAGTCTTTGGCCTTGTCGGTCCACGCCGTGGGGGCGATGTCCAGGTGCACCCATGGGTAGTCGCCAACGAAGTTAGACAGGAACGCCGCAGCGGTGCTGGCGCCACCGTATCGCCCCTCGCCCGTGTTCTTCACGTCCGCGACGTAGCTCTTGACCTCTTCCTTGTGCTCGTCGTATAGAGGCAGTGGCCACACTCGCTCCCCGGCTGCCTCAGCGGCAGCTTTCACACGGCCGGCCAGATCCTCATTGTTCGTGAACAGCCCCGTTGCGTAGCGCCCCAGGGCCACCATGCAGGCGCCGGTCAGGGTCGCCAGGTCAATGATGGCGTCGGGCTCAAAGCGCTGGGCGTAGGAGAGACCATCCGCCAGGATCAGCCGGCCTTCGGCATCCGTGTTGATCACCTCGATGGTCTTGCCATTCATCGCTTTCAGTACGTCGCCCGGCTTGTCGGCCGAACCACCCGGCATGTTCTCTGTGGCCGGCACCAATCCGACCACGTGCAAGGGCAGGTCCATCTCGCCAACGGCTTGCATGGCCGCCAGCACAGCAGCGCCGCCCATCATGTCGAATTTCATGTCCTCCATGCCTTTGCTTGGCTTGATGGAGATGCCGCCGGTGTCAAAGGTCAGGCCTTTGCCGACCAGCACGATGGTATCCAGATCGTCATGGCCGGCATTGTGTTCCAGGATGATGAACCGGGCCGGCTCGTCCGATCCCTGGGCGACGCCCAGCAGGCTCCCCATGCCCAGTTTACGCATCTGATCCTCGTCAAATATCTCACAGTGCAAGTCGGTCTCGTCGGCGATTTTCTGGGCTGTCTCGGCCAGGTGGGTCGGCGTGGCGACGTTGCCGGGACGATTGCCGAGATCACGGGCCAGCGTCACTGCCCGCGAAACGATCTTGCCAGCCTGCGCTCCCTGTCGGATGACATCGACCTTGTCGGCGCTGGCCTCCACGACGACCAAATCTGTGAGCTCCGTGGTCTCCTCCTCATCTTCCTCTGACTTGAGTTCTTTGAACTCGTACGTCGCGAGCAAGGCCCCTTCCACGGTCGCCTGGGCAGCGTCCCAGGGTTCCAGCCCCCCGATGCCGGCTCCGTGCACAATGGTCGCCAGGCGTTCCACGCCCAGTTCCCGCGCCCGTCTGGCCGCCGCCGCCGACGCCTTTCGAGCTCCGTCCAGATCGAAGTCTTCTGACTTTCCAAGCCCAACGATAATCACACGCGGGGCCGGCATGGCTCCACGCGAGTAGAGCACGGCTGTCTCCCCCAGCTTGCCTTTGAAGTCGCCGCCGGCGATCAGGTCAGTGATAGCGCCCCCCAGTGACTGGTCCACCGCGCCGGTCGCCCCGCCGGGCTGCGTGACGCCCTTGAACAGGTTGACAACCACCGCATCGGCGTCGATCTCCTGAATAAACCCTTGCTTAACGCTCACGTTGATCATAAAATGACTCCCTCCCATAGAGTGATCAGTAACCAGTAATCAGTAATCAGTGATCAGTAATCAGTAACCAGATTGCGGCTACCGGTCACTGCTTACGAATTACTGCTTACTGATCACTGATTACTGATCACTGATCACTGTCCCTTCGGTCCATTCTTCGCCGTCGGCCCACACCTCTTTTTTCCAGATGGGCACGGTTTCCTTCAGCCGGTCGATGGCATAGTGGCAGGCCTCAAAGGCCTCGGCGCGATGAGGCGAAGATATGGCAATACCCACGCTGACCTCGCCGATTTCCAGCCGGCCCACCCGGTGTACCATAGCGACTTCGATGACGTCCCATCGCTCCCGGATTTCGCCGGCGATGCGCTGCATGGCCGGCACGGCCATGTCGGGGTAGGCTTCGTACTCCAGGTAGTCCACCTCGCGGCCCAGATTGTTGTCCCGCACCACGCCGAGGAACGTGCAGATCGCGCCGGCGCCGGGGTCTTCCACAGCTTTGACTAACTGGTCAGTATCTATTGGTTCCTTTACTATTCCTATCCTCAACATGACAAGACTTCCATAACGTACGAAGTTGCACTATGGCGTTGGTATTCCGAGATCCTTGCAAATCTTGCGCGCAAGCTTATCCACAATCTCGGTATGGCGCGGCACCACCGATGTTCGCCGATTGGCAGGATTCCAATACACCGAGTGCTTCTTACCTTCACGCAACAGCTCGCAGCCATGCTTTCGGAGATGCTTCAGCAAGGCCCGTCGCTTCATCAAACGGCCACCATCAAATCTTCTCGAATGACACTCTTGCCCTCTGTTTCACGACGTGCCAACTCTCGGTTGGCTTCAATGATAAGCCGTACGGCCTCTCTTAGGTTGTCGCGCACTTCTTCCAGGGTTCGACCTTGCGAATTCGCCCCTGGTAGTTCCTCCACATACCCGATCCACCATTCTTCCTCTTGCTCGAAAACCGCTGTAAACTTTTCCATCTTCTGATCACCTCTGGGATTCTTCAAAGATTCCCATGTCAGCTTACCCGCCACTGACCGGCGGCAGAAAGGCGACCTCATCGCCGGCCTGCAGCGTCTCGTCCAATCTCGCATATTCGGCGTTGATGGCCGCCGCCGGCCTCACCTGCGGCAGGTTCGGATACGCGTCCTGCAACTCGCACCACAGATCGCCGACCGTGGCTCCCTCTGCGATTTCCCAGCGCAGCTCGGCGCTGCCAACGGCTTCACGATACGTTGCAAACAGTCTCACCGTGACTTCCATCATCTATGCTTCCCCAGAGCATGAAACCAGCAAGCAACCCATTGTGACATGTACTGCGTATTGCGTACTGCGTATGCCAATTCAACAACCAGGCTCTTACGCAGTACGCAATACGCAATACGCTAACTGAACTGCAACAGCTAGTTCGGTTCGAGAGCTCCCTCAGGCGCAACCACTGCCCTCGCCACCTCCGCCACCACATCGTAGCGACCAAACGGCGGTATCACATAAGTGCCGTGGACGCGGTCTCGCACCGCCGTCAAGAGTTCGCGGGCCAGTTGGATGCCCACATCGAGCCCATCGTCGCCGGCCTCTTTCATCCGCTGGCGAATATAGTCCGGAATGCTGATGCCTGGCACCTCGTTGTGCAGGAACTCGGCGTGGCGATGGCTGTACAGCGGTAGCACGCCCATGATTACCGGAACGGGAAACCCGCCGATGTGCTTCAGCACCCGCTCGATGACCTCAGGATCATAGACTGGCTGGGTTAGAAGGAAATCCGCACCATTCTTGATCTTTTTGTCCAGCACGCGGAGCTCTCGGTCCAGCTTCTCAGCGCCCGGATCAAATGCTGCACCCACGAAGAACGACGTGGGTTCCTCAATGGCTCTGCCGCTCATGTCCACGCCCTGGTTGAAGCCCTTGATCAACCGAATCAGGCCTGATGGCGCAATGTCGGATACAGCCGTGGCATCCGGGTAGTCCCCGATGCGCGGCGGATCGCCCATGACGATGAAGATGTTGCGCACGCCCATGGCATGGGCCCCCAGCAGCTCCGAGTGCAGCGCCACCAAGTTGCGATGCCGGCACGTCATGTGCAAGATGGTTTCCAGACCCAGCTCGTTCTGCACCAGCGTCGCCATTGCTGATGCGCTCATCCGCGCCTGAGCGCGCGGGCTGTCTGCAATGTTCACGGCATCGACGACGCCCGACTCCTTCAACCGCGTCAGCTTTGGAACAACCTGGCTGAGATTGAACCCTTTCGGCGGATCAATTTCCACCGTGATCACGAACTCGTTGCCCAACTTGCGGGCCAGGTCTGTTGGCTCCAAAGGCGGAGCAGCCACGAAGGGCATCGGGCGCTCCGGTGGAAAGGTAATCGTGACCGTGGTCCGCCGCAGCTCGGGCGGCCGCAAATCCTGGATGGCATCTCGCAGGCGAGCGATGTGCTCAGGCGTGGTGCCGCAACAGCCACCGACAATGACGGCGCCGGCCTCCACCATCCGCTTGGCGTAGTCAGCCATGTACTCCGGCGACGAGAGGTACACGAAGCGCCCCTCGACGTAGGCCGGGAAGCCGGCGTTTGGCTGCGCCGACAGGGGGGTGCTGCTCACCTCGGCCATCTTCTGCACCACAGCCAACATCGGCTGCGAGCCCACGCTGCAGTTCGCACCGATGACATCTACTCCCAGCGCTTCCAGCCGGGCCACGATGTTGGCCGGCTCGTCCCCCCGAATCGTCGTCCCATCCTCGCCGAAGGTCATCTGGGCGACGATAGGTACGTCGGCGACGGCCTGGGCTGCGGCAACAGCCTGCTCCATCTCGCGCAGATCGGGGAAGGTCTCCAGGATCAGCAGATCAACGCCACCCTCAATCAAGCCTTCGATCTGCTCCCGGAAGGTCTCGTACGCACTCTGCGTGGAGATGGAGCCATAGGGCATCAGTGGCTTGCCCAGAGGACCGACGGAGCCGGCCACGTACACCGGCTGATCCGCACGGCCGGCACACTCTCGTGCAATCTCTACCCCCCGGCGGTTGATCTCGCGGACCCTGTCTTCCAGATTGTGTTTGGCGAGCCGAACGCGGTTGGCCCCAAATGTATTGGTTTCAACGATTTCAGCGCCGGCGCGGATGTAATCCAGGTGAACGCCCCGGACTACATCCGGGTCCACAAGGTTCAACTCATCAAAACACTGCTCGAATGGAATGCCGCGGGCGTACAGTTGAGTGCCCATGGCGCCATCGCACAGAATGGGACCTCGGGTCAGCCGTTCAAGGAAGGGTTGAGTCACAAGAACGGATTCCATACCTTCTCCTGACCGATGGTTGTGGCCGGCCCGTGCCCCGGATAGATCACGGTGTCATCACCCAGGGGCACAAGCACTTCTCGGATGCTGCGCATCAGCCGCTGGTAGTCGCCGCCCGGAAAGTCGAAACGCCCGATGGAACCCTGGAACAGCACGTCGCCGGCAAAAGCCACGCGGGGACCCGTGTCGCCTGACGGTGCGTTGCGAACGAAGGTGACATGGCCCGGCGTATGACCCGGCGTGAACAGTACGTGCAGCGCTACATCGCCGACCTTTATCGCCTGGCCTTCTTCCAGGTATTCGTCAACTGCCGGCGGTTCGCCGCCAGGCAGCCCGAAGTAGGCCAACTGACGGCCGTAGCTCTCCAGGATGGGCAGGTCAGCACGATGCAGGCAGAAGGGCACGCCAGCGGCCTGCTTCAGCGCCTCCACACCGGTTACGTGGTCGAAGTGAGCATGGGTATTGATTATGCGTTGCAGCGTCAGCCCTTCCTCCTGGATGACCTGCAGAATCTCCGGTGCCTGACCGCCAGGGTCTATGACAACCGCGTCCCCCGTGGCCGGATCGCCAACGATGTATGTATTGACCTGAAGCGGGCCGGTCACCAGGTGTTTAATGATCATGAGAGCACGCTACGATATTCTAGACTTCAAGTCGATAAAACTGCATGATCCGTGATGCGTGATCCGCCACTCGTGAAATAGATTCTCACGCATCACGGACCACGCATCACGGATCACGATGCATTTTGCGGCGTGGAAGTGCTCTAGGCCTTCTGGAACAGAATCGCTTTTTTCACCTCGCCAATGGCCTTGGTCACCTTGATGCCTCGGGGGCAGGCCCGTGTGCAGTTATAGATCGTGCGGCAGGCGAACGCGCCATCCCGGTCGTTGAGGATGGCCAGCCGTTCGGCGCCGGCCTGGTCCCGGCTATCGAAGATGAAGCGATGGGCCTGGACGATGGCCGCCGGCCCCACGAACTTCCTGTTCGACCAGAAGCTGGGACACGACGTCGTGCAGGCTGCACACAGGATGCACTTGGTCGTGTCGTCGTAGACTTCGCGATCCTCCGGTGACTGGATGCGCTCACGCTGCGGGACAGGGTCGTTGTTGATGAGGTAGGGCATGATGGAGCGATACTTAGCGAAGAAGGGCTCCATGTCAACAACCAGGTCCTTGATCACCTCGAACCCCAGGAGCGGCTCCACCGTAATCGGCTGCTCCACATCGCGCAGCAACACTTGACAGGCGAGCCAGTTCTCGCCGTTGATGCGCATCGCGTCAGATCCACAGATTCCGTGAGCGCAGGACCGTCGCAACGTCAGAGTTCCATCGTGATACCACTTCACGATGTGCAGCGCATCCAAAACGCGATCCGTTGGCTCTGCCTCAATGGTGTATTCACCCCACCAGGGTTTGTTGTCTTTTTCCGGGTTGAAACGTTTGATTCGTAGACGATATTGCATGATGATTCTCCATCGATCAGTACACGCGCTCTTTCGGCTCGAATCGGGTGATTACGACGGGCTTGTACTTGATCTCGATGCCCTTGTCGGTCTTGTATGCCAGGCTGTGCTTGAGCCAGTTCTCATCGTCGCGCTTGGGGTAATCCTCACGCGCATGAGCCCCACGGCTTTCGGTCCGGTTAAGCGCGCACGTTGCTACCACCTCCGCCAGGTCCAGCAAGTTGCCCAGTTCCCATGCCTCCAGCAGGTCCGTGTTGAAACGCTTCCCCTTGTCCTCAATCCGGACATCCCGATAGCGTTCCTTCAGTTCGCGAACCGTCTCCAGGGCCTGGGAGATGCCCTCTGCTGTGCGGAAGACGCTGACGTGCTCCATCATAACCGATTGCATGGCTTCACGGATGTCACCTACGCGCTCCTTGCCATCATGAGTACGCAGGTGTTCGAGATGAGCCACCGCTTCCTCGTGGGGATTCTCCGGCAGCGGCGTGAAGTCCGCGTGCTTTGTGTACTCTACCATGTCCCGACCCGCACGCCGGCCAAACACCACAATATCGTTGAGCGAATTCGTACCCAGCCGGTTGCCGCCGTGGACGGAGACACAGGCACACTCGCCGGCTGCGTACAGGCCCGGCAACGGCGTATTCTCAGAGTCGATCACGACCCGCCCTTCGACGTCCGTTGGGATCCCGCTCATGGCGTAGTGAGCTGTCGGCTGAACCGGCATCGGTTCGTAGACCGGGTCTACGCCCACGTAAGTGCGGACGAATTCGGCAATATCGGGCAGTTTCCCCTCTATCACCTCCTTGCCGAGGTGCGTGGCGTCCAGGTACAGATAGTTCTGGCCATCGATACCGCGCCCTTCGCGCATCTCGATGTACATGGCCCGCGAAGTCACATCCCGCGAAGCCAGGTCACGCATGGTCGGCGCGTACTTGACCATGAACCCTGGCTCGCCGGTTCCAATCTTGTCCAATTCCTCATTGTTGCGCAGGATCCCGCCCTCACCACGCACAGCTTCCGTGATCAGGATACCAAGCTTCCGAATCCCCGTCGGGTGAAACTGGAAGAACTCCATGTCCTCCATGGGTATCCCTTTTCGGAAGAGAATCCCATTGCCGTCTCCAGTCAGTGTGTGGGCGTTCGACGTGATCTGCCAGATTCTGCCGAATCCCCCCGTAGCAAACAGGACGGCCTTGGCGTGAAAGACGTGAATCTCCCCGGTGTCGATTTCATACGCCACGACGCCCTGCACCACGCCATCGTTTACGATCAAATCGATGACGTGGAACTCATCAAAGAAATTGACACCCTGCTTGATGCACTGCTGATACAGCGTTTGCAGGATCATGTGACCCGTTCTATCCGCAGCGTAACACGCGCGTCGGACTGGTCCTTCGCCAAAATTCCGGGTGTGCCCCCCGAACGGACGCTGGGCGATGAGTCCGTCAGGCGTTCGGTTGAAGGGCAATCCCATGTGTTCCAGTTCCAGGACTACATCGATGGCGTCCTGGACCAGAACCTTGATGGCATCCTGGTCGCCAAGGTAGTCACTACCCTTGACGGTGTCATACCAGTGCCATTCCCAATGGTCTTCATCAAGGTTACCGAGCGCCGCGCCGATGCCTCCCTGGGCCGTCCCGGTGTGGGAACGTGTGGGATACAGCTTGCTCAGGACGGCGGTATCGACACCTCGTGAGGCGTAGAGCGCGGCCATCAGGCCGGCCCCGCCGGCGCCAACGATAACCACATCATGTTTGTGGTAGTGGTACATGTGTATAACTTCCCCCTATGTGCTTGTGATTGCACCGGACGAACTCGCTATGCGCGGCGACGTGCGACCAAGGGCGAACGACGAGTGCGCGTCGTTGGTCGTTTGCCGTCGGTGCGTTCAAGCCGGCGGTTGGAATGTGAAAATGACGAATGCCCCCATTGCGCCGATCACGACGACCAACACATAGATGAACCACTTGATGGCTATCTCCCAGCCAGGGGACCGAATGTAGTCCTTGATCACCCATCGGGTGCCGTTGGTGCCATGTGATAACGCAAAGATCAATAGCGCCGTATCGAAGACCCGCCAGAGAGGGTTCTGCCAACGCGAAGCTACAACATTGAAGTTGATATTATCGACACCAATGACCAGATGCATCCACAGAAGGTGGAAAACCGCAATCAACAACAGCACCACGCCGGATACCCGCATAAAGAACCAGGCGTAGACTTCCAGCGTGCCTGATGAAGTTCGACGTCCTATTCGTTGCATAGTCGCCACGATTCCCTCCTCACAGGATGTGGATCCCAACCAGCGGCGCCAGCATGGCTAGCGCAGCCGGTGCCCAGATCACCAGCGCAGCACCCAAGATCACCCAGAACAGTTCAGACTCGTAGTCCATTGCGCCTGGCACGAAGTCCAGGATGATGACACGGGCACCATTGAAGGCATGAAAAATCACGCTGAAGATAAGGAATACCTCCAATACCCGGAAGGGCGCTGCCTTGTAGATCACAAGGAAACGATCGAATTCATTTTGGCCGAGGGCCATGAGGAAAATATCCAGGATATGCCAGATGAGGAAAAACATGACGCCCAGGCCCGTCACGCGATGTAGGATCCAGGCCCACATCCCCTCCCGGCCGCGATACCCGAGGTATTCGCTCAGGCCGGTAGTCACGGCAGACATTGTTGAAGCCTCCTTTCAGCAAAGGTGTTGAGAGATTTGGATAGGAGCAAACGAGGTAACGGGGCGCCTCGCCATGCGACAAGGTCAATGCTCACGACCTTGCTATTCGCAATTATATACCCCGGCTGGGACATTGTCAACCACCCGGGCTGGCGACTGCTCGCAAACTCCTGACACACAGAGTAGGGGTGAGACAGGTCGGATTGAGAACTCATGTGCAATTGAACCCGCTCTCCGACCTGCCTCACCCCTACCTCAGGCCAGTGCTGTGCCTCATATACCTCGGCGGGCAGCACCACATTCCGCGCAGAAGCGATCCTCGGGTGCGAAGGTGGCACCACATTGGTGGCAGAACTTCGCTGGCCCCTCCTCGGTAGCGCGCTGAGGCCGCGCACGCCGGCCACGCCGGCGCGTCACTGGCCGCACCGGCTTCACATCCGCGCGGCGTGCACGCCGCACGCCCAACCCAATCAGAGCCAGGCCCATCACGATAACGACAGCGCCCCCAATGGGCAGCCAAAACCGCGCCGCAGAGCGGCCGGCAAAGTTCGTCGAGAGTCCCGAACCGGATGGGGCAACCGTCGGCTGTGACTGCGCGCCAGCCGGCTCAGATGCGGCCGGTCCAATCTGATCCACCGACAACGTATCGTCGAGCTTCGTATACGTGACCGTCTGGCGCACCGTCTGTCCTGGCTGTACGTTTTCAACTTGCCGGCTGAAGTAGCTGAGTCCCTGAAAGCCGGTTACAGGCCCCGACAAGGCCGGCTCGCCCTGCAAGTTCGAAGCGCCGGCCGGCTGCTGAACGCCAATGCCAAGGTCCTTTACTGATTGCCCGTCGAGGTCGATGTCCACAGTGAACGATCTGTCTGGACCGGGTCCAATCACATCGACGTAGTATTCCAACTGGAACCTGGCCGTCTCCGGCGTAAACGTGATCATCTGCAAATCGCCCGAGGGCTCGGACTTCCAGGGCTCGTTGATCAGCCCACCCTGCTGGTTCAGATGAGCGACGGCGTTCACCTTGGCCCCAGCCGGAATTGGGAACCGAAGCGGTTGGTCCGGCGGCGCAGCCAATGTGCCCTTGTAGATGACCAACAGGCGTGGATCATCGTATTGCGGCCAGAGGTCAACCTGAAGTTGTTGGATTTCGAGACCGGTTGCCTGCTGTGCGTTGGCCTGCGCGATAGAACCCAGGAGCATCGCCACCAGTGTGACAACAGCAACAAGCCAGAAACGACCACCGACTTTCAAAGTGAGCCTCGAGAGGTCTATTCTTCCGCCTCGAGCATGGCCGCATAGTCCGCCGGCGACAGCAGCTTCTCCATGTCGGCCGGATCGTCGGGCTCTACCACGATCATCCAGCCGTCGCCGTACGGGTCCTCGTTCACGAGCTCCGGGGCGTCTTCCAGTTCAGTGTTTGTCTCGACGACGGTGCCGGCGATCGGGCAGTACAAATCCGATGCTGCTTTCACCGACTCGATTACCCCGAAGGGCTCCATGAATCCGAAGCTGTCGCCTTTCTCCGGTAACTCGACGTACACGACATCTCCGAGCTGGTGCTGAGCGTAATCGGTGATGCCGACGCGGACCAGATCGTCCTCAACCTTGGCCCATTCGTGGTCTTCGCTGTAACGCAGGTTTTCAGGGACACTACTCATGTTTCTTGCCTCCTCCCTAGGCATGGATGGGTGAGCCGACAGCCGCCATCGCCGCCTCGTGGACGGCTTCGTGGAGTGTCGGATGTGCGTGAACTGTAGCAATGATCTCGCTGGGAGTCAACTCGGCCGTTCGCGCCAGAGCAATCTCGTGGATGATCTCCGTTGCTTCGGGGCCGATGATGTGAGCCCCCAATATTTCGCCGTATTCTCGATCAACGACGAGTTTGATGAACCCCTCGCGCTCGTTGATCGCCAATGCTTTGCCAATGGCCTGGAAGGGGAATTTGCCGACTTCGATGTCGTAGCCGGCCTCCCGAGCTGCCTCTTCGGTCATGCCGATACTGGCGACCTGGGGCAGACAATACACGCAATTGGGAATGTAGCTGGCATCGACCATATCCGCTTCCAGGCCGGCCAGATGCTCCATCACGGCCACGCCTTCATGCATTGCCTTGTGCGCCAGCATGGGCGGGCCGGCAACATCGCCGATGGCATACACGCTCTCCACGTTGGTCTGACCTACCCCGTGCGTTTTGACGAAGCCCTTCTCGACCTCCACCCCCACACCTTCAAGCCCCAGGGTTTCCGTGTTGGGGGCTCGCCCGATGGCTACCAGCAGTTGATCACCCTCGAAGTGGACCTCGCCGTTGTCCTGGGATACCGCTGTGAGTTGGACGCCGTGATCGGTGACTTTGAAAGTCTCAACGCGGGTGCCGGTGTGGATTTCAATCCCACTCTTGCGGAAGGACCTTGCGAGGAGCTCCCCGCATTCAGGGTCTTCCAACGGCAAAACGTTGGGCAACATCTCGATGATCGTCACCTGGGAGCCGTAGGCGTTGTACAGGTAGCCGAACTCGACACCGACAGCACCGGCTCCCATGATGAGCAGCCGCTCAGGCACATCGCCCAGTTGGACAGCATGCCGGCTGACGATGATGCGCTCACCATCGGCTTCCATGCCCGGCAGTAGTCGCGCACGAGAACCCGTAGCGATGACGATGTTGTCGGCCTCCAGGGTCTGCCCATCCGGCGACACCTCAACGGTGTTCGGCGAGGTCAGTCGAGCCTCGCCGCGCACCAGGTCTACGTTGTTCTTCTTCAGCAGGAACTCGACGCCTTTGACCAGCCGGCGCACAACCTGCCGGCTGCGCTTCACTGCCGGCTCCCACTTCGCCTCCATGTTGTCGAACTGGATACCGAACGTTCGGGCATCGTTCTTCAGCAAGTTAACGAGTTCAGCGTTTTTCAACAGCGCCTTGGTGGGGATACATCCCCAGTTCAGGCACACGCCACCGACATCACCTTTCTCGACGATGGCGGTCCGCAGGCCGAGCTGGCCGGCCCGTATGCCGGCCACGTACCCACCAGGGCCGGCACCGATGATTATAACATCGTATCGATCTGTCACTTATACCCCCTTCGTCTCAGTGACCAGTGAACAGTAATCAGTTCCTGGCTACTGCTCATAGGTTATCGTCAATTTTTATGTTTCATGGAGCCCCACAGGGGCATGTTGACTGATCACTGATTACTGCTTACTGTTACACTAGCAACGCCATTGGATTCTCGAGTACTCGCTTTAGCTCTGCCAGGAATCGGGCAACGTAAACGCCGTCCACGATGCGGTGGTCGGCGGACACGGTTGCCCGCATGATCTGGGCGACGGTGATTTGGCCATCGCGGACCACGGGTGTTGGCTGAATGGCCCCAATGGCCATGATGGCCGATTCGGGCGGGTTGATGATGGCAACGAATTCGTCCACGCCGTACATTCCCAGGTTGGAGATGGTAAAAGTGCCGTTGGTCTGGAAGTCCTCAACCCGCAGCCGGCCTTCGCGGGCGCGAGCGACTTTCTCCCGCGTCTCACGGGCAATGTCGGACAGGCTCTTCTGGCCCGTGTCGGGTATGACAAGTGTCAGCAGTCCTTCGTCGGTTGCTACGGCGATGCCCATGTTGACCTGCCGGTGGAGCACCAGTTTCTCGCCGGCCAGGGAAGCGTTCATCCGGGGGAATTGCTTCAGCACGAGGGACGTGGCTTTCACAACCAGGTCGTTCACCGAGACCTTGATGCCTTCGGCTTTCTCGGTGTATTCGTTGATCTGATCGCGCAGTTCCAGGGCCTTCCCCATGTCGATGGACATGGTCACGTAGAAGTGGGGTGCCTGGGTTTTGCTCTGGACCATCCGCCGGCCCAGCGTCTTCCACAACTGGGACAGCGCCACGCGCTCAGTCGGCGCCTCCGGCAGAGGCTCCGGAACCGGCACTTCGACGCGTGGGGGCGGTGCCGGCGCCTCGGGCTTCGGCGGTGCCTTTGCCTGGGCTGTGACGTACGCCTCCACGTCCTGGCGCGTGATGCGTCCTGCCGGACCGGTTCCACGCACCTGTCTGATGTCGATGCCCCGCTCTTCGGCGATGCGGCGGGCCAGTGGTGAGGCTTTCACGCCGGCGACCGGCGGGAACTCCTCGGGAGACACGGCCGGCGCGGCTGTGGCCGTCTCGGCGATTTTCTGGGGGGCCGGCGTCTCCACTTGGGGCGTTTCTCTGCCGTCTGCCGGCATCTCGGACAGCTCCTCGTCCGGGGCAGTGATCCAGGCGATGGTCTCCCCAACCGGAACTGTCTCGCCTTCGCCAACAACGATGCGGCGCAGCACCCCGGAGTCGAAAGCTTCGATCTCGATGTTTACTTTGCCGGTTTCAATTTCCGCGATGACCTCGCCCTTCTCGACCTTGTCACCTTCGTGCTTGATCCACTGGACAATCTTGCCCTCTTCCATATCATAGCCCATCCTGGGCATGACGACTTCAGTAGCCAATGTTATCCCCCTTCCACTACCGCAGCATCAGATGATCCGCATCTCTCGAAGCTGATCCAGCACCTTGTCCGCGCTGGGCATCGCTGCCTGCTCCAACTTCTTCGCATACGGAAAAGGGACCTCTTCGGATGCCACACGATGCACGGGTGCATCGAGCCACTCAAACGCCTCTTCTTGGACTCGTGCTGCCACTTCAGCGCCAATGCCGTAAGAGCGCCAGTTCTCTTCCACAACGACCGCCCGGTTGGTTTTCTTCACAGAGTGCACGATGGTCTCCGTATCCAACGGGCGTAGGGAGCGCAGATCGACAACTTCGGCTTCGATACCCCGCTCCGCCAGTCTCTCTGCGACGTCCAACGCCACAAGCACCATGGCCGAATACGCAATGAGCGTCAGGTCCTTTCCGGGGCGCTTGATGTCTGCCTGCCCCAGGGGGATGGTGTATTTCTCTTCCGGTACTTCGCCTCGCAGGTTGTAGAGCTTGGCGTGCTCGATGAAGAGGACCGGATCATCGACCAGGATGGCTGTTCGCAGCAATCCCTTGGCGTCATAAGGCGTGGCTGGCATGACCACATACAGTCCGGGGATGTGGGCGAACATGGCCTCGAAGTTCTGAGAATGGGTGGCCGCCAGTTGAGCGCCACCGCCGCCGACGGTGCGGATCACCAGGGGGGCCTGGGCGTGGCCGCCAAACATGGAGCGGACCTTGGCCGCGTGGTTGATGATGGCATCGGCCGCCACCAGGGCGAAGTTGATGGTCATCAACTCGGCGACGGGCCGGAGGCCGGCCATGGCTGCTCCGGTGGCCACGCCAGCAATGCCCATCTCGGCGATCGGGGTGTCTCGTACGCGCCGATCGCCGAACAGGGTGGCCAGGTCACGTGTCACGCCATAGGAACCACCGTACAGGTTTACATCCTCGCCCATGACGAAGACACGCTCATCTTCTTCCATCGCTTCGATGAGGCCCTGCCTCAGGGCCTCGCGATATGTCATCTCAGCCATAACGAGCACTCCTTACGTCCAAATAACCAGACTGTCGCTCGTGTCTTCGTCGTACACGTCGGTGTAGATGTCTTCCGGTGACGGATCAGGACTGTTGAGCGCAAACTCCACTGCCTCTTCAACTGCTTCCTCAGCCCGCCGGCGGATCTCTTCGGCCTCGGTCTGTGTCAGCAGCCTGCGTGACAGCAGAAGTTCCTGGAAACGCTCGATAGCATCCCGCTGTTGCCAGGGCTCGGGTGCGTCCTTCTCGCGATACAGCACCGGATCTGCCATGGAGTGGCCACGATAGCGGTAGGTGATCGCCTCCAGGAACCAGGGTCCCTCGCCGGCCCGCACCTTCTCGGCCGCCGCACTGACCTCGCGATACACCTCGATCACGTCCATCCCGTCGATGCGCTTGTTCGGAATCCCGTACGCATCGGCCTTGCGGTGGATTTCCGTCACGGCCGACGCTCGCTCCACGGCCGTCCCCATGCCAAACAGATTGTTCTCAACCATGAACAGGACAGGAACCTCCCAGAGAGCTGCAAAGTTCAGCGCCTCGTGGAAATACCCGATGTTGGTAGCACCATCACCGAAGATACAGAGCACGATCCAATCCTCGTTAAAGTACTGGGCAGCCAGAGCGTAGCCCACCGCCAGCGGCAGATGACCACCAACGATGGCATAGCCGCCCAGCATGTTGTGCCCGGTATCATAGAAGTGCATAGAACCACCTTTGCCACCGACTACACCCGTCTTTTTCCCAAACAACTCAGCCATCAACAAGCTGGGACTAGAGCCCTTCGCCAGCGCATGGCCGTGGTCCCGATAGTGGCTCATCGATTTGTCGTCGGGACGCAATGCTGTCATCGCACCCACAGCGACTGCTTCTTCACCGGTGTAAAGGTGCAGAAAGCCGGCGATTCGCCCGCGGGCGTACCATTCCGCAGCCGCATCTTCAAATCTGCGGATCAGGCGCATCTTGTAGAGCATTTCATGGAGTTGCTGTTGATTCAGGTCAAGCCCCTCCAGCGCCATCTCCGCGGTCGCGGGCTCCAGGACGCTTCCTATTGCCATTCTAAACTCCTTCCCACACACCGCAGGTACAATGGCTGGATGGCTGGTTGGCTCGCGTAGTACTACCAGCCATCCAGCCCTCTAGCCATCTAGCTATCCAGTATTCTCATCCTCAATGGTGCGCCACCGCTCATGTTGGCTAATCCCGAAGCTATTCTAGTGTCAAAGTTACCCTCTGTCAAGAGAGTAGTCGCCATGTCCCTGACGGGCCATGAAGTATGAAAATCTCTGGATGGCTGGATAGCTGGATGGCTCACATTGTTACCGCCCAGCCATCTAGCCATTAGCCATCTAGCCAACTATTCTTAGAGCGGATGTGATTTATGTCTGTGATGCGAGTTTAGAGTGATCTACTCGCGCCCTGCAAGGCCGGCATACACCCACGGCGTATCTGCCAGCATCAGCGGGCGCGCCGCATCATCTCGGATGGCGCCGGCCTCGACACGCCCGACGAAGATCGTGTGATCCCCGCCGGTCAGCTTGCCGACAACCTGGCACTCCAGATAGCCCGGCACCGCTTTCAAGACCGGCGCACCGAGCTCGCCGGCCTCGAAGTCGTCCGAGTCGGACGCGAGATACGTGGCTCGCCGAATGTGGTGTTCGGCCAGGTCTACCTGGTCCTCACCCACAATGTTGACCGCAAACTTCTCGCTGGCATCGATGGCTTTGCAGAGTGAGCCTTCCGAATGCACTGCGATCATGACCAACGGCGGACTGAACGAAGCCTGAGAGACCCACGAGACCGTAGATGCGTGCGTCGTATTCGCTTGATCAAATGAAGATACCACGTAGCAGCCGTAGGTGAGCATCCTCAAGGCGCGGTCTTCATCACTGGTATAGCCTGGTGGAATGGAAGATGGTTGTGTATCTGACATGTTGATGTCTCCTTTGTTGTGTTTGCAACGGTAACTACATCAAAGCGAAATGCTGATTGGACATGGTCATTGCTAATCGAGCGTGCCCAGGAGGTGTCGCCGCAGCATGTCCAGGGTGGCGTTGGTCGCCCAGGTGCGGGCCACTTCGGAGACCCCGCCGATGTGGATGTGCCGGCTGGTGCTTGCGCCGGGCGCGCTCAGCCCGATGTATGTGTCGCCGGTGCGCTCGTTGTAGGGCCCAACATCGGGTTCGATGTCTCCCACAAGTGCAATACCGATGTCAACCGTGGCCTGCTCGCGAATTCTGGCCGCCAGAGCCTCGGCGATCTGGGTCGAAGGGATGGTCGAATTCTCCGTGTCGGGCAAGAACCAGGTCCGTGCCCGGTCGGGCGATGTGGTCAGGGCCTGGTTCAACACTTCCATGCTGTGGGGGACCGTTGTCAGCCGGCTGGCCAGCAGGCCGCCGGTGTTTGTCTCCAGCACGGCCAGACTCAGCCCTCGATCCACCAGCATCCCTACCACAACTTCTTCAATCGTTGCCTCCCCGGTGCCGTAGATCATGTCCCCCAGCCGGTCACGGACCCGGGTTTCCATCTCATTCAGCATCTGCCGGGCCGCGTTGGCGTCGTCGGCTTTGGCTGAAATGCGGATGTCCACGGAGCCGGCGTGAGCAGCCAGCCCGACCGTCGGGTTGGACGATTCTTCCAGGTCGGCAATCCGGCGGTCGATGCTGCTTTCGCCGATGCCGGCGGTACGCAAGACGCGGGTTTCGATGATAGCCCGCAGGCCCAGCTCCTGGCGCAAGAAAGGTATCACCGATTCCTCAGTCAGGTGATACAGTTCGCGGGGCACGCCGGGCAGCGAGATCACGTAGCTGTTCTGATGCTTCACGATGAAGCCGGGGGCGGTGCCGACGGGATTGTGGATCGGGATAGCGTTGCGGGGCAGGTAGGCTTGCCGGCGGTTGTTCTCGCCGGGCTCGCGGCCGCGCTTCCTGAAGAATTCCTCGATGTGTTTCAACAGACCCTGATTCAGCATCAGCTTCCGGTTTGTGGCTGCTGCTACCGCTTCACGCGTCTTATCGTCCACCGTTGGTCCCAGGCCGCCTGAAGTGATCACAACATCGGAGCGGCGCAGGGCACTGCGCACGGCTTCGGCTATCCGCAGTTCGTTGTCTCCGACCGTCGTTTTCCGGTAGACGTTCAAGCCGATTTCGGCCAGCTTTCGAGCCAGGTACGCGGCGTTTGTGTCCACGATTTGGCCGAGCAGAAGCTCGGTTCCGGTGGTGATGATTTCTGCTTGCATGTTGGTTGTTCTAGTGCCTGAAGTGGCGCATGCCGGTGAAGACCATGGCCATGTTGTGGGCATTGGCGGCGTCGATGGACAGTTGGTCTCGGATGGAGCCGCCGGGCTGGATGACAGCGGTGATGCCGGCGGCGGCCGCTTCCTCGACGGCGTCGGGGAAGGGGAAGAAGGCGTCTGAGGCCATGACGGCCCCTTGCGCCTTGTCGCCGGCCTTCCATGCGGCCATTCTCACGGAATCGACACGGCTCGGCTGGCCCGGACCGATTCCAACGGTGGCCGTACCGTGCGCAAATACGATGGCGTTCGATTTGACAGCCTTACAGATGCGCCAGCCAAAGACCAACCCCTCCCATTCCTCTTCCGTGGGCGAGCGGTCCGTCACTTCCTCGAAGGGGCCTTTGATGTCAACTTCGTCCAATTCCTGGGCTATGGCCCCTCCGTGAAGCAGCCGAACGTCCAGCGTCTTCGGTGGGGAGAATGGGATGCGCATGAGACGCAGGTTCTTTTTTCGGGTCAGGATCTCCAGGGCGTCGTCGGTGAAATCGGGGGCGACGACGGCTTCTGTGAAGATCTCGCTGATCGCTTCCGCCGTGTCCCGGTTGATGGGCTGGTTTGCGCCCACGATCCCGCCGAACGCCGACACCGGGTCCGAGGCCAGAGCAGCTCGATAGGCTTCGACCTGGGTCGCTGCACTGGCCGCCCCACACGGCGTGGCATGTTTGATGATGACAACGGTAGGCGCGCTGAATTCGTAGGCTGTGCTCCAGGCGGTGTCGATGTCCAGCATGTTGGTGAAGGACAGCCCCTTGCCGTGCAGTTGTTCCGCGTCTGCCAGACCTCGCACGCCGGCCAGCCCTTCGGCTGGGCTCAGGACAAGTTTGTAAAGAGCGCCGGCCTGGTGCGGGTTCTCGCCGTAGCGCATGTCCTGGACCTTCCGCAGGACCAGCGGCATGGTGTCCGGGAACAGCTCAGTCTCGACTGCGGTGGCGTGGGTCAGATAGGTGGTGATGGCAGAGTCGTAGGCGGCGGTATGGCGAAACGCTTTCAGTGCCAGCGCGGCGCGGGTCTCTGGCGATGCGCTGCCGCTGGAGCGCAGTTCTTCCAGCACCCGGTCGTAGTCGGCCGGATCGACGACGGTCGTCACGTAGGCGAAGTTCTTGGCGGCTGCCCGCAGCAACGTGACGCCGCCGATGTCGATCTGCTCGATGGCCTCCTCCAGGGTGACGTCGGGCCGCGCCACGGTGTCTTCAAAGGGATAGAGGTTGCAGACAACCAGGTCGATGGGGTGGATGTTGTGGGCTCCGATCTCGTTCAGCGACGCCCTGTCACGGGGGGCCAGGATGCCGGCATGGATGGCCGGGTGCAGGGTTTTAACACGTCCGCCCAGCAGTTCCGGGAAGCCGGTGAGGTCTTCCACGGCGGTGACGTTCAGGCCGGCGTCGCGCAGGGTCCGCGCAGTGCCGCCGGTGGCGATGAGTTCTACACCGAGTTCGGTCAGCCGGCGGCCGAACTCGGCGAGGCCCGATTTGTCGGATACGCTCAAAAGTGCTCGCATGGTACTCCTCCTGTGTGAGTCTGAAGTGTGAACGATTCTCTGCTCTTATCCGTGTTTTTTTCTCATCCGTGTGAAGTAAGAGCAAGGCAACTCGGATTGAAAGGCTTGCGGACAACAAAGCATGCTTCGATCTGCCTTGCCCTTACCGCCGGCGTTTGGCCAGTTCCTGGTAAAGTTCTTCCACGGCGATGTCGTGCTGGGCCAGCAGGACCAGCAGGTGGTAGACGAGATCGGCGGATTCGTAGATGAGTTGGCCTCGGTCCTTTTCGGCGGATGCGACGATGACTTCGATGGCTTCTTCGCCGACCTTTTTGGCGATTTCGGTAGCGCCTTTTTCGAAGAGGTGGGCGGTGTAGGAGTTGGCCGGCATGGTGGCTTTGCGGTCCTGGATGACGGCGAAGAGTTCGTCCAGGATGTGGTCAGCGGATTGGCTGCGCCGTGGCAGATTAACGGATGGGTGGCCAGCGGATTGGCTGCGCCGTAACGGATTAGCGGATTCTGCTCTGATAGATTGCGAGCTCGATGGGACGATGATTTCTTTGGGCTCAATGCCGCGCCGGGCGAAGTGTTTTGCTGCTGCTTCGGGGTCGTCAGGTCGCCACAGGTAGCGGATGATACGCTTTTCCCAGCCGGCAAGCTTGGTTGGGGGCAAGATGCGTTTGTGCTCCAACGATTTTCGACCGAAATTGAGCAATAACCCGACGGGCAGGACGGTGGCTGCCAGATAGGCGATAACCTGGGCTACTTCTTCGTTCGTCAGCAAATGAGAGATGGCTTTGTCCTCCACAACGATGACGTCTTCGACCAGATGATCTAAAATCAGGTAGCCTAGCAGCTCGCCATCCTCACGAAGCAGCGCGAAGGGGTATTCCTCTTCTACCTTCAGACCCCCGTCCCGCATCTCGGCCGTGAGGTCGCGCTGGTACACCTTTTCTTTGTGCCCAGGCCCCAGTCTGTTGTGCACCTGCATTGCCGCGCCGATAATCCGGTATGTGATGTCTTGGTAAGGAATCGGCTTCTGTTTCGACATTGTTTCCTCGTTTGGGATGCTCCGTTGATCCGTTCTTGTTCGTTTGTCTCGTTCCGCTAATCCGCTACACCGAAGGCAATCTGTTGCTCCTCCATCCACCAATCCGCTACGCCGAAGGCAATCCGTTGTTTCTCCATCCACTAATCCGCTATGCCGAAGGCAATCTGCTGCCCCCCATCCGCTAATCTGCTACGCCGAAGGCAATCTGTTGACCACCCGATAAAAACAGCTCACCTCCCCTGTGTGACACGCCGGCCCCGCCGGCTCCACCAGCACCAGCAGCGTGTCGCCGTCGCAGTCGTAGCGGATTTGGCGCACGTGCTGGATGTTGCCGGAGGTAGCGCCCTTGTGCCACAACTCCTGCCGGCTGCGGCTCCAGAAGTGCGTCTGACCCGTCTTCAGCGTAAGTTCTAGCGACTGTCGATTCATGTAGGCCAGCATCAGGACCTGGCCAGTATCAGCGTCCTGAACAATGGCCGGCACCAGCCCTCGCTCGCCCCACGCAATCTCTTCGATCATGTTATCTCCTGACAAGCACGCCGTGTTCACGTAAGTAGTCTTTCACTTCACCCACCGACAACTGCCGGTAGTGGAACAGTGAGGCCGCCAATGCGGCCTGGGCCCCGCCGGCGGTCAGGGCTTCGTAGAAGTGCTCCAGCCGGCCGGCCCCGCCGGAGGCGATCACCGGAATCGACACGGCATCCGCCACCGCGCGGGTGAGGGCCAGGTCGTAGCCGTCCTGGGTCCCGTCGGCGTCCATGCTGGTCAGCAGGATTTCGCCGGCCCCGCGCGCCTCGGCTTCCCGGGCCCACTCGACCGCGTCCAGGCCGCGGGGTCGCCGCCCGCCGTGAGTGTACACCTGCCACCAACTGCTTTCCCGTTTCGCATCGATGGCGACCACGATGCACTGGGTACCGAAGCGCTCAGCCCCTTCGCTGATGACTGCCGGGTTCTCAATAGCGGCGGTGTTCACGGCGATCTTGTCAGCGCCGGCGCGCAGGATAGCCCGCATGTCCTCCACGGTTCGGATGCCGCCACCGACGGTGAAGGGAATGAACACGCTGTCCGCGACGCGGCGGACGACGTCCAGCATGATGTCGCGGCCTTCGTGAGAAGCCGTGATGTCCAGGAAGACCAGCTCATCGGCGCGCTCACGATCGTAGACCTGGGCCTGTTCCACCGGATCGCCGGCGTCCCGCAGGTTCACGAACTGCACGCCCTTGACGACGCGGCCGGCGTGGACATCCAGACATGGGATGATTCGTTTGGCAAGCATTGGTCAGTCACTCCGAAACAGCACTAATCTTCTACAAGCACAATCGCTTCGCCCAGGTCAATGGCGCCGGTGTACAGGGCCTGGCCGATGATGACACCCTCAACGCCTACCTTCTCCTGCGCTTTCAGTGCCTTCACATCGTTGATTGACGCCACGCCGCCGGAGGCGATGACTTTCAGGCCGGTTTCGGCGGCCAGCCGGCGCGTGCCGGCCACGTCCGGTCCGCGCATCGTGCCATCCCGGGCGATATCGGTGTATACCACGCGCTCCACGCCCAGCGCCAGAACTCGTTCCGCCAGGACCATCACATCGACATCTGAGGTCTCTTTCCAGCCGTGCGTCGCCACCCGACCGTCGCGTGCGTCGATCCCGACCACCACGTGCTCTGCGCCGAAGCGCTTCACAGCCTGAGCCACGGTCTCGGGCGCCGTGATCGCCATCGTGCCGATGATGACTCGCGTCACGCCCATCTGAAGCATTCGCTCCATGTCCTCGATGGCGCGCAGGCCGCCACCGAATTGCACCTGGGCATCGACGGCGCTCACGATCTCCTCCACCACCGCCAGGTTGTCCGATGCCTGGCCAAAAGCGCCGTCCAGGTTGACAAGGTGGAGCCACTCAGCCCCCTGCCCGACCCATTCGCGGGCAATAGCCAGCGGATCGTCCCCGAAAACGGTCTCCCGCTCAGGATCCCCCTGGTACAGCCGAACACCTCGCCCCTGTCGCAGGTCAATAGCCGGAAAAACGATCATCTCTCTGCAAGTTCCCGTCAGTTCCCCTGAGTTCCCCTGAATTCCTCTGAGTTCCCCTGAATTCCCTACAGTTCCTCTCTGTACCCATCCCACGCGATTGTCACATCCATCCCCTCATCCCGAAGCCTCGCCTCCAGCCGGCGTAGATCATCGTACGAGTTGCCGTCGGGCTCCTCGATGTGGTGGAAGATCAGCCGGCGCGGTTGAAGCCGTTCGACCATCTGCATGGTTTGCTTGTGCGTTGCTTCGAATGTCAGCACGACGTGGTCTCTTGGAATGCGTCGCTCCCCGGTGAATGGGTCAAACTCGAAGATGCCGATGGGGAGCACGGCCAGGTCGATGCCGGTCAGCCTGGCAGGTGGCGTCCACCCCACCAACTCGTCCATGGCGATGAGGACTCGCCGGCCACTCCTTCGACTGGGCTCAGGACAAGCCTGAGTGAACAGAAAGGCGTATACTGACGGATCGGCCAGTTGGATGGGCTCGATCTGCCAGCCTCCAATGCGCACGCTGTCGCCTTCGTCGATCACGTAAACCTCGACCCAGCCCTTCTCTGCCATGAAGGCAAAGTGCTCGGCCAGTCCTTGCTGCTCCTGAAAGTCCCTCGCGACCTGCGCCGGCAGATAGATTGGCGTGGTGCGCGGCTGCGGCGGCCAGCGTCGCCAGTCGGCGTTGGTGGTCTCCCAGACGCGCCGGCCCAGCGTGTGGTCGGGGTGCCAGTGCGAGTACAGGCCGGCGGCGATGTGGTCGATGCCAGCGCGGTTCAGTTGAAACTTGCTCTCCTCGGGTGTGTCGATGAGGATGTCGGGGCCGTGGACGAAGATCGATGGCCCGGTGCGCATGTATGGCGGTCCCTTCTCACGGGCCTCTACGCACAGCCGGCAGTGGCAGGCCGGCCGCGGCGTGGTTATTGCTCCGCCTGTGCCCAGGAACTCAATCTTCATCATGCTGAAGAACAGCGGATCGCTCGGATTCACGGATCGCTCGAACTGCTCGGATTAACGGATTGCTCGGATTCGCAAATGGGCTGGCTCAGAATCCGTTAATCCGAGCGATCCGCGTTCTCACATCCCTCGACAATCCTCACAAAATTCTCCAAAATCCGCAACCCCACATCCTGGCTCTTTTCGGGGTGAAACTGAATGCCCCACACCTGGTCACGGCCGACAATGGAGGCGAAGTCGATACCATAGTCGGTGGTCGTCACCACCACCCCCTCGTCCACCGGGTCCACGTAGTAGGAGTGGACGAAGTAGGTGAAGCTCTCGGGTGCGACGCTGGCCAGAAGGGGGTCGTCGCGCTGGATGTGGATCTGGTTCCAGCCGATGTGCGGTACTTTGAGTGCCCCGTCGGGGAAGCGGCGGACCCGCCCGCGAAACAGGCCCAGCCCCTGGTGCTGGCCCATTTCTTCGCTGGTTTCAAACATCAGTTGTTGACCCAGGCAGATGCCCAGGAATGGCTTGCCGGCCTCGACGACGCGATGAATGGCTGCATCCAGGCCGGCCTCCCGCAGGTTGCGCATGGCGTCGCCAAACGCACCCACGCCTGGCAGCACGATTGCCGGTGACTGATCGATCACGTCCGCGTCGGCGGTGATGATGGCCTGAGCGCCGATGTGCTCGAAGGCTTTCTGCACGCTGCGCAGGTTGCCCATACCGTAGTCGATGATGGCGAGGTGGGAGGCGTCTTGCGTCTTGCGTCTTGCGTCTTGCGTAGTATTTGGGATTGTCATAGGCTCCCTTTGGTTGATGGGATGCCTTCGCGGCGTGGGTCGTGCTCCACGGCGTGGCGCAGGGCCTGGCCCATGGCCTTGAAGATGGCTTCGGCGACGTGGTGGGCGTTGTGGCCGGCCAGCAGCCGAACGTGCAGGGTAATCCCCCCGTTGTGGGCGACGGCGCGCAGGAACTCTTCGACCAACTCGGTGTCGAAGGTACCGATCTTGTCGCGCCTGAACCCGGCGTCATAACTCAGCAGGCCACGGCCCGAACAATCGAGGGCTACCAGGGCCAGCGCCTCGTCCATGGGGACGATGGCGTGGCCGTAGCGGCGGATGCCGGCCTTGTCGCCCAGGGCCCGCCCGATGGCCTGGCCCAGCACGTTGCCGACGTCTTCGACGGTGTGATGGTCGTCGATGTGTGTGTCCCCCTCAGCACTGATCGTGAGGTCAAGCAGGCCGTGGGCGGCCATCAGCGTCAATGTATGGTCGAAGAAACCGATGCCGGTGCGGATATCGGCCTGACCGATCCCATCCAGGTTCAGTTCCAGTCTGATGTCGGTTTCTGCCGTCTTCCGCTCGACTTGCGTCTGGCGTGGTTGGCGCTCAGTTATCATGCCCCTCTTTCACGTGACCCTTTACAAGTTGAATGATTTCGTCGAATTCGCTCACCAACTGTTGCTGTCCCTGCGCTTTGGCGTCATCAGCGACAGCTTCGAGCGTTTGCACCAGTTCGTCGTCAACGAGGTCGCTTGCGTCCTGAAGCACGCTCCTGCGTTCCTCGGCAGTCTCGGCGCGCAGGAGCCGGTTGATGACGCGCGCTTGCGGCGGCATCTGCTCTTCCAGACGCTCCAGGATAAAGTCATAGAGGTTGCGAAGCGTCCCGGCGATCTCCTTGTGACCCTGTTCCTCAGCTTGTGCAATGTTGGCTGCCAGCACGACGAGGAATGCTTCGTCGATTTCCTCTAACCGCTCCTGCACCGCACTGCGGGGATCATCAGCGCTGAGGATATCCTGGAGGCGTTGGGCCGCATTCTGAAGTGCCGCTTCGGTGGCCCGATCAACGGTTTCGGCGGCTGCGAGGACATTCTGGCGGAGTTGAAGAAGCTCGCCGGCTCGGTCGCTATCGCCAGCTTGCTGTGCAGTCTGAATGTGATTCGTGATTTGCTGGAAGAAGCCATAGTCGAAGACAGCCCGATTCGTGGCCACCATAGCCTGCAGCTCTTCTTGACTCTCGGCCCCGAGCAGTACGTCCAATAGTTCGTCGAAAGTCTTCACCTCGACTTGGCCAGGCGGAGGCCCCGCCGGCCCACCGGTAGCCTCCAGGAGCCGGTGTCGAAGCTTCTCCAGGCTTTGCGCTTCTTCGCCCAGGCCATCCCTGCGGGTCGAATCAATCATGGCGCGCAGGATCAGGAAGAGCTCGTAGTCAATCTCGCTCTGGTGTTCCTCGACAAATGCCTGGAACTGCTCTTCGTTGTCCAGCCGGCTACTCAGGTCCTGAATCAGCCTCACTCGCTTCTCCTGCGCTTCCATCATCTCCGGCGTGATGCCGTCCGCTTCCAGGATAGCTTTTAGCAGGCCTTCCAGGCTGAGGAACGTCTTCGGCCGGAACAGATAGCCTTTGCGTTTCTCCGGTGGCAGCGAGTCTATCAGGGCGTTGGTCAGCGAACCGATAAGCATCTCCTCGTCGTTGCGCGGCAAGTTCAGCTCGGTCGGCATGAGCACCAGGGCCAATTCCTTGTCTGGGTCGTGGTACAGTAGCGGGGCGCCAATCCCAGCGGCGAACCCGCAGTGCGGACAGCCGGCCAGGTTGAGCCGGCCTCGCAGGAACTGCTCCTTCAGCTCAGGCCGTGCGCCCACGTCGATGATGTTCTGGACCAGGGCCGTGAACGGTTGATTACATTGTGGACAGGTCACTTGAATGGGTTGTGGTGGGAACATGGGTTGTTGTCTGACTTCGAGTTAGTGTTGGGAATGTTATTGCACCTTGCGTCTTACGTCTTGCGTCTTGCGTCTTGTGTGATGAGTTTACGCAAGACGAAAGACGCAAGACGTGAGTATAGCAGGAAATCCTCAATTCAGGAAATCGCGTAACACCTCGATCAGCGATGCGTTCTCCTTCTCCGTGCCCACGCTGATACGCAGATGGCCTTGCAGCCCTGGGTAGTGACTGACATCGCGGATGAGGATGCCGGCCTCGAGACAGGCATCGAAGACTTCCTCCGTCGGCTGGTCGAACCGGCACAGGATGAAGTTGGTGCATGATGGGTAGGGATGCACTCCTGGCACCGATTGCAGGGCCTCGAACAGTCGCTCTCGCTGCCTGATGATCTCTGCGACCTGCTCGAACAACACGTCTTGATACTCCAGCGCCACCAGTGCTGCGGTCTCCGACAGGATGTTCAGCCCGTAGGGGAGTTTCACTTTGCCGATTTGCTCGATCAGTTGGGGGCGTGCGATCATGTAGCCCACCCGCGCGCCGGCCAGCGCCCACGCCTTGGAGAACGTGCGGAGCAGCGCCACGTTCTCGTACTCGTCCAGCAAGGAGCGGTAGTTCTGATCGGAAAACTCGACATAAGCTTCATCGAGTAGAGCCAGGCCGGCGGTGGAAGCCTCGATGATCGGGCGCACGCTCTCGATGGGGTGGGTGTTGCCCGTCGGATTGTTTGGCGAGCACAGCACCACCACTTTCGGCGCGTGAGAGCGGATCAGCTCGACGATCTCGTCCACCGGCAGGCTGAAGTGGGGGGCGGGCAGGCGTGGCTCCAGCACGGTAGCGCCCATGGCGACGCCTTGCAGGCGGTACAAACTGAACGTCGGCACGGGCACGACGATGCTGTCGCCCCGCGCGAGGGTGGCCAGCAGCGTCATCTGGAGCAGCTCGTTGGAGCCGTTGCCGGCCAGCACCCAATTTGGGGGCACGCCGGCATAGTCCGCCAGCCCCTGGGTGATCTCGCGCAGGTAGAAGTCGGGATAGCGCGCCCAATCACGGTCGCGCAGCCGGCGCCAGACCTCTTCTTTGAGCGCCTCGGGGAATCCGAACGGGTTCTCGTTCTGGTTGATCTTGATCTGGTACTCGTGCAGCTTCAGCGTGTACGGTGAGAGGGCGCGGACCTCGGGTTTGATGTAGTTGAGTTTGTTATCCATGACGGTTACGTAGATGCCCAGTCTGCACCTGCCAGCATATTGGCTACCGACAAATCCTCGTCGATTTCAGGCCAGTGCAGGCTCACACCTCCACCGCCAATTTCATATCGCGCTCGCTGTTCCGGCGTGGCTGCGTGCAATAATGGATACCAAATAATCGGCACACTGATTATGCGTCCATCCCTCAGATGCACGTGCATCATGTCATCGTCAAAGTCCACCGATTGTGCCAGGGCGGTCGTCGGCACATAGGCCCGTCGAAACTTTGTCTGGTTCTTAACCAAGGTGCTCATTCCAAGCCTCCATGAACTCTGCCTGATGCTCCTCGACAATGCGCTCGACTCTGTTCAATTCGTGAGATCTGAAGCCATAACTCGATGCCAGTCCAATCGGATCTAGCCAGAACTTGGCCTGGTCACCGTCAGCTTTGACGTGGATATGGGGCGGCTCAAGTCCCTCGTTGCTGAAAAAGTAGAAGCGATAACGTCCCACACGTAACACAGTTGGCATAAGCGGTTCATCCCCCCTTCGTTTCAGAGACTCAGTAGATCCAAATTCTGAGCTTAAAGCGGACCACAGTCCGCTTTTTAGCCGCTGGACTGTGGTCCAGCTAGAGCATTCTTGGATCTACTGAGACTTCATGTCACTCCACTGCCGCTCGGCAATTTGCCATATCATAGAGCTGACAGCGCGAGGCTGCTTCAGATAGTATACACTCTCAGGCAGTTTTCATCAAACCTGGAACTTTGAAGAGAGTACCAAGGGACGGCACTATTCCACGATCCTGAGACGTGCGCCGAATGTTGCCAGGATCGTCAACACAACGAGGCCGGCCAGGCTCAGCCGGCCTCCGACGCGCAGCGACGCCGGCGCGAATCGAAACACGACCTGATGATCACCTGGCGGTAGGACGACGCCGCGCATAACGTGGTTGACTCGATAGACGGTTGCTGGCCGGCCATCAATCCGTGCCTGCCAGCCGGGGTAGAACTGATCTCCCAGGAGGAGGAGACCCTGCTGAACCGCTGAGGCATTGATCACGACGCGGGTGTCCTCATAGACGACGATTTCGGCCGGAGTCGCAGGTATGGGAACTTCGATTGGCAGGTCGAGCTGGTTTGCGGTGATGGCCGTGTTGCGCAGATCGAAGGACTCGTCGAGCAGCCGGCCCACTGCCTGGGCGTCGTCGGGGATGTGCTCGGCGGCGTAGACGACGTAGGCGCGGGGCAGGGGAGCCAGGCGCTCGAAGATGTGGACCTTGCCCTGGTAGACCTCGGCCCAGTCGGCACCGTACACGGAAATGGCCGGCCGGCCAGCAGCATCGGTGCATAGGCTGACACCCGTGGGGGGTGCCGCCTCGGTCGCTGCGATCTCCCAGACGTAGATGTGGCCGGGGGCGTTGCGCTCCGGCTCGAAGTACAATGTCAGGATCTGTTGATCCTCCAGCTCGGCGACGTTCACCCGCTCATCCAGCATCAGCCGCTCTCGGTCGGCCCCCTGCCATATTCGGATGGCGAGCGCCGCACCCGTCTGTGCTGATGGATCGACCCGGAAGCGCAGGTCCAGGCGGTTAATGGCCGCGTCCCGCACGCGGAAGGTGCCGCTGACGGAGTGCGTGCTGGCAATCTCGCCGGTGTCACCGTCGCACCTATCCACCACGACCTCGGCGCGTATGCCAGGATCGGACAGCGGACGCGGGGAGACGGCATAGCCGACCTGAAGCAAGTCCAATAACCGCCGGGGCGGACGATTGAAGAAGACGATGTTGGGATTCAGCTTCAGCCACCTGCCGACGCCCTTCACAATGCCGGCCTTCGGATCGCCTGCGCTGATCAACTGTTGGAAACGGGCCGTAACTAAAGAAGAGTAGCCGCCAGCCTGTGCGATGTCGTAGATCGAAAGGACATTTGGTCCCACAAGGACCTGATCATCAAGTTGGTAGGTCACAACTCGATGTAACCCGGCGTGTGCACGCAGGTATTCAATGGCCGGCGTCAGGGGCATTAGTTCGGTGATGGGGCCGGCGGGGTTGAAGTGGCTGCCGGCCAGAAACAGGTCCACGAAAACCAGGCCGACCAGGCCCCAGTTGGCCGGGCGCCGGAAGAGCGGGAGCCGCTCGCGTAACACGAGCAGGCCGATGGCGATGACCAGCAATGCGGCCGCCCGGGCGAAGGGCCTCTCCAATTCCTGCCAGTGGGCCTGCACCTGCTCCCAATTCATGTAGATGGTCAGCGCGGCGGCCACAGCCAGGATACCGCCGGCGAGTACGACCGCGCGGATCGAGATTCTGGGTGCGCTCAGCGTCTCCGCGGCCAGCAGCGCGACGATCAACGGCAGCAGAAAGGCGGATCGATGCAACGGCACGTATTTGAGGACGGGCACGGAACTCAGCATTTGCACGCCGGGGCCGCCGATGATGAAGAATATCACGACGAGTGCGACCAATGACGTGTAAGCAGCGAAGAAGCGGCGAGCGCAGAATGGGGCCATGCCGGCCAGCAGCAGGGCCGGCAATCCCGCGTAAATCGTCCCTTCGCTGAAGTTGAACGCCCCCCAATACGAGCCCGTGCAAGCTGGATTCCCGTAGAAGTCGGGGATGATCAGCGTGATGAGTTGCTGCACGGGGAGGGGGGCGAGCCCCTGTGGGACAACGCGGTGGCTGAGGCCCAGGAATTCGGCAAAGGGGATGGTCTGGATGGCGCTGAGGAGAGCGCCCAGGCCGGCTGTGACCGCGAGCACCACCAGGGGCCAGACATGCGCACCATCCCTGCACCGGACCGATTCGAGTGTTCTCCCGATGGCGTACAGGCTCAGGAACAAAATGAAGGCCACCGCGAGCTGGAACTGTCCGCCCAGAATCGCCATGGCCATCATCAGCGCGGCCAGGGCGGCGTAGCGCAAACTGCGACGGCGGACAGCCAGCTCGAATGCCCACAGCACACCGGGCAGCCATGTCAGGGTGCTGACCCGGTGCGTGGCCTCAAACCAGGTGACCATGTACCCGCTGAGGGCGTAGGTGAAAGCGCCGAGTACTGCTGCCGGCCGCCGGCCTCCGATGGTGCGCAGCAAGCCGTAGGTCAAGACTGTTGCCAGGACCGCGTGGAGCCACAATCCAATCGCCAGACCGCGCGCGGTGCCCAACAGAACCCCCAGCGCGACGAAGAACGGGTAGAAGGGCTGGTTGAGCGGGTCGGCGACAACGGGATGGCCGAGAAAGATACGTGGATTCCACAAGGGCCAGTGGCCGGCGTGCCGAATGCTGTTGACGGCGTTGGTCAGGAAGGGGTAGAACTCGTAGAGTGGGTCGGAAATCAGCCAGTTTGGCAGGGGTTGGGGCGGGCCGGCGCGCCAGGGCAGGTTGTTGTTCGCCAGGTCAACCGGCAAGAATGCCTGCCCTGGCCAGAGGCCACGAGCGTGGAAGAGTGAGACGCCCAGAACTAGGATGAGCAGGGCCGC
>CAZHMV010000046.1:0-34978 GCA_964532665.1 uncultured Anaerolineales bacterium | reverse complement strand
TCACTGGCCAATTTGCGCCAGGTCAAAGAACTGCTGGCCAAAGCCTGTTAAACTTACGCATGGTCTGACATTGGATGACGATTTGCACAGATTTACCAAGGATATTGGACGATGAACAAATCCATCGCGACTAACGAGCTCAACTCGCGTCCGTACCTGGCAGTGGCAGTGGTGTTGTTTCTTGTGGCTGCCACCACAGGAGCGGTCTTGCGCTTCGGCCTGCTGGTAGGCATGCCAGCCGGCTGGAACTACACGTACCTGCGCCACGCCCACTCCCACCTGATGTACTTTGGCTGGGTCACGCTGGCCCTGATGGCCCTGACTTATCAGACGCTGCCGGCCCTCACGGGGCGCGCGCTGCCCCACCCCCGACTGGCACGCTGGCAGCTCACAGCTACAGCCTTTGCTGCCATTCTCACGTTTCCGGCATTTGCCACGTCGGGCTACGGACTGACCAGAATCGGCGACGTCGAACTACCGCTGTCGATCATGGCAGCAACGCTGAACATTCTGACCTGGTACGTGTTTGCCGGCCTCTACTGGCACGCCAGCCGTGGAGTACGGCGGTCCCTGGCACTGCGTGCCCTGGATGGCGCGGTCGTTTTCATAGTGCTGGCCTCTTTTGGTGCATGGGGCATCGGCCTGCTGACAGCTTTGGGCTCCCACAACCGTTTCCTGGGCGCTGCTGCCCCTCATTTCTTTCTCGATCTGTTCTCCGATGGCTGGTTCATTCTGGGGACGCTTGGATTGCTGTTCGCACGGCTCGGGGAACTAGCGAGACCTCCAAGGTTTTCGCAAGGCCAACTACGAACCCGACCTCAGAACAGCACCGACAGTGCAACGTACCTGGGCTCTCAATCAAAACCTCGGAGGTCTGTCTCGGGGAAAGAGGCCCGCTGGGCGCTGTGGCTCGTACTGGTGGGGCTGCCACCCACATTTCTACTCAGCATTCCGGTCAGCATGGTACCGTCGGGCCTGCGCTTCCTGGCCGGCCTGGGCGGACTGACTGTGGCTTCAGGATTCATCATATTGATTGGGCAGCTTTGGAGTGTGCGATCACGGCTACCGCGCATCATGCCGGCGGCGCTTGTCTGCTTTGCCATCAAAGCAGTGGCCGAGGCATTGCTTGCCTTTCCTGGGATTGCGCGGTGGGCCGCCGGCACACAACTGCGCGTGTTCTACCTCCACACGCTGCTCCTCGGATTCGTTACCCTGGCTCTGGCAGCCCTGATCGGCGACGTGCTCAATCTCCGCGGCCGGCTGCGCCGTTGGAACGATGACCTGCTGATGGCCGGCACCGCCGCGATGCTCATCGCACTGCTCGGCCTGGCGTTCATCCGCTGGGTACCCTTCGGTCCGCGCCCCTTGCTGTGGCTTGCAGCCTGGAGTAGCATCGCGATCCTGATCGCCATGGCCGGCCTGTTCATCGGCACAGGGACACGAGGCTGGCAAACAACATCCGCCCGGCAACCTGGACTCGAGGCCCAGGCAGCCGGCCATGCACGGGGGTCACGATGAAGAGCGTCGATTTTTATGACCGGTTGGCAGTAGTGTTCGACGCCATGACCGATTGGGAGGCTCGCCTGGAATATGAAGGCCCGTTTCTGCGCCGGCTGTTCGAGGCGCATGAGGTACAGTCGGTTCTCGATGCCGCCTGTGGCACCGGCGGTCACGCCCTGGCATTTGCCCGCTGGGGTCTGGAGGCCGCCGGCTGCGACCAAAGCCCGGCCATGATCGAACTCGCCCGCGCCAAAGCTGAAGCCGAGAACCTGGACGTGTCGTTCTTCGTGACCAGTCTGGCCGACCTGGCCGCCCACGCCACTCCCCCTTTCGACGCGGTCGTATGCCTGGGCAATTCGCTGCCCCACCTGTTGACAGATGCCGAGTTGGACGCCGGCCTGGCCAGCCTGACGTCGGCCCTGCGCCCCGGCGGACTGCTGGTGCTGCACAATCTGAACTACGACAAACGCTGGCACCAACAGCCCCGCTTCTTCGCCGCCAACAGTAGCTATGTCAATGGTCGCGAGGTGCTGGTGTGGCGGTTTGCGGATTACCACCTGGATGCCGGGCGCATCACTTTTCACATTGCGGTGTTTAGCAAGACAGGCGATGGAAGCTGGGACGTCGAAGTCATCAGCACGCCGCAACGCCCCCTGTTCTGGACCGACCTGCATCGCCGGCTGAGTGAGGCCGGCATGACCCACATCACGGCCTACGGCAACCTGGCCGGCGAGCCCTTCAACCCGAAGGAATCGCCGGACCTGGTGATCACGGCCAGAAGTCCTGGGCATCGAACAACGGAATGAAACGAACGACCGGACAATGCGGATCATCTACCTGATCTCCGTGTACACCCACATCCTGGCCGCCATGATCTGGATCGGCGGGATGCTGTTTCTGACGCTGATTGCTTTTCCGGCGGTGCGGGCGTTGGAAGCGCCGGGAGGAGCTGGCCGGCTGGTGCGCCTGATGGGCCGGCGTTTCCGCGACATCGGCTGGGTGTGCATCGCTCTGCTGATCGTGAGCGGTCTGATCAACCTGTGGTATCGTGGAGTGCGATGGGACAGCCTGCTATCCAGCCAGTTCTGGCACACTTCGTGGGGACAGTTGTTGGCGGTGAAATTGACCGTGGTGCTGGCCATGCCGATCAACAGTGCCTGGCACGATTTCGTGCTGGGTCCGCGAGCAACGCGGTTAATGGAAGCGAACGCCAGTCCGGGGGCGAGACCGGCTGAAGTTCAGCGCCTCCGCCAGCAAACAGCCTGGCTGGCGCGACTCAACCTGCTGCTGGGGCTGGTAGTCATCGCGCTGGCCGTCATGTTGGTGCGTGGGCTACCGTAAAAACGCATCTCGTCACAAGAACGACACCACAGCCATGACCGTCAACAGCGGGATGACCACCAGGCCGGCCAAGGCCCAGCGACGCCAGCGAGGGTACCCTGCAGCGCCGGCCGCGCCTTCCATCGACCGCGCCGTGGGACCGAACGCCAGATAGGAACAGTTGAACGTCCCGACTACCCCCACCAGGAGCGCCAACGCTGGCCGCAGAACTGAACTCGCCGGCAGGATCCCTGGCAAGGCTGAACCTGGCCTGAGCAGCGAATACATGCCGAGCAGGTATGAAGCTCCAATCACGAAGAAAAAGAACCATCCGAGCTTGACCAGCCGTGAGTTCCCGTCCCTGGATTGGGTGATGAGTCCCACCACGGCGATGAGCGTACCAACCGTAGACATGGTAAACGAAGCAAGGGTGAACAGCATAAGGGTCCTCTCGGTGTTTACAGCGGCCGGCCCACCCTGCGAGCGCGCCGGCAAGTCCCTCGGGTAGAGCTTACATGTAGATTGTACTCGAAATCGCCTCCCACCGCAATCAGACAACCGATGCTTGACACATTCGCAACCTTGTACTACCATGTGCACGACAACTCCCATTCACCTTTCAACCGAGTGACGCAGCGGAGGCGTATGTGAAATGACCAAACCCCAGCACTACACCACCTGCGAGGCAGAGACGTTCGGCGACGAAGCACCCGGCGTGACCATTCGATGGGTCATCGATGAGAAGGATGGCGCCGAGAACTATGCCATGCGAATCATCGAAATCGAGCCCGCCGGCAATACCCCACACCACGCCCACTGGTTCGAACACGAAAACTTCATTGTCGAAGGGCAAGGCGAAGTCACCATCGGCGATGAGGTCTACCCTGTCAACCAGGGCGACGTCATCTTCGTCCCAGGTGACGTAAAACACCAATACCGCAACACGGGCAACACCCCCCTGAAGTTCATCTGTGGCATTCCGATGGAGTGGATCAAGGAAGCTCGGAAGTAGGAAGACGGAAGGGGGAAGCCGGAGGATGGCAGGAGAAGAATGGCGAGGGGTTACTGTACTCTGATCAACCCCAGTATTCACTCTCCATTTTCCATGCCTCATTTTCCGTCCTCCGTTTTCCATTTTCCGTTCTCCACTTTCGATTTTCCATAACCAAGGAGGAGAGAAATGTCAATCTCAAAGAAATGGGCATTCCTGGTTCTTGTTCTGCTGTTCGGCCTCATCGCTGCTGGCTGCGGTGGAGGCGCTACACCCACTGAAGCCCCCGCGAAAGCGCCGGCCGCGCCCGCCCCAACCAACACGGCGGCACCCCCGCCCAAGGCCGAGGAACCGTTCAAAGTCGCCTTCGTCTACGTGGCCCCCATCGGGGACCTGGGCTGGACGTGGGCCCACGACCAGGGCCGGCTGGCCGTCGAGAAGGAGTTCGGTGACAAGGTCAAAACCACCTACATCGAGAACGTCCCCGAAGGCCCCGAGGCCGAGCGCGTGATCCGCGACTTCGCCAACAAGGGCTACGACCTGATTATCACTACCAGCTTTGGCTTTATGGACCCCACGATCGCCGTAGCCAAGGAGTTCCCGGACAAGTGGTTCATCCACGTTTCGGGCTTCAAGACGGCCGACAACGTGAGTACCGTCTTTGGCCGGATGTACCAGCCGCGCTATCTATCGGGCCTGGTGGCGGGCAGCGCGACCAAGTCCAATATCATCGGCTACGTGGCCGCCTTCCCCATCCCAGAGGTCATTCGAGGCATCAATGCCTTCACTCTGGGCGTCCGCCAGGCTAACCCCGATGCTGAAGTGCGCGTCGTGTGGACCAACACCTGGTTCGGCCCGCCGGAGGAAAAAGAAGCTGCCGAGGCGCTTCTCGCTGAGGGCGCCGACGTCATCGCCCAGCACCAGGATACCACGGAGCCGCAGAAAGCCGCCCAGGATGCCGGCGACGTCAGCATCGGCTACGACTCCGATATGAGCAAATTCGTGGGTGACACGGTGCTCACCAGCCCGGTCTGGAACTGGGGTGTCAAGTACGTGGACATCGTTCGACAGGTGATGAACGGCACGTACAAGACCGAGTCGTACTGGGGTGGCATGAAGGATGGCATCGTGGACCTGGCGCCCCTCAGCGACCGCGTGTCCGAAGACGTACGCAAACTGGTTGATGAGAAGAAACAGCTTATTCTGAGTGGCGACTGGGACGTCTTCTGTGGCCCGATCAACGGCCAGAACGGCAAGCTGGTCGTGCCGGCCGGCAAGTGCCTGTCCGACTCGGAAATGCTGAACATCGACTGGTTCGTCGAAGGGGTCAAGGGTGAAGCCCCCAGCGCGCCACCGGAGTCCGCCGGCGAGAAGGAAGCGCCGGCCGGAGCGCCCCAGGCCATGAAAGAACTGACCTTCGGCCTGGTGCTGGTCGGTCCTCACAACGACCACGGCTGGAGCGAGGCTCACTATACCGCCGGCCAGTACGTCGAGCAGACGGTACCAGGCACCAAGATGGTCTGGCTGGAAAGCCTGAACCCGGCTGACCGCCCGGACACCACCCTGGAACAGGTCGTGGATGACATGGTCGGCCAGGGAGCCAAACTCATCTTCACCACATCCGACTCCTTTGAGGAAGACACGGTCCCGGTCGCCAAGAAGTATCCCGAGATCGTCTTCATCAATGTCTCGGGCGACGATGTGCTCACCGGCGACGCCCCGCCGAACGAGGGGAACATCATGGGCCAGATGGTGCCTATGAAGGGCGTGGCCGGCTGCACCGCTGCCCTATCCACGGAGACAGGCTCCATCGGCTATCTGGGTCCGCTGATCAACTTCGAGACCCGACGCCTGGCCTCCGCCGCTTACCTGGGAGCCCGCTACTGCTACGAGAAATACCGTGGAAAGAACCCGGACGATTTGCGCTTCACCGTATCCTGGATCGGATTCTGGTTCAACATCCCCGGCGTCACACTGGATCCGACCGAGGTAACAAACGACTTCTTCGACACGGGCGTCGATGTCGTGATCTCGGGGATCGACACCACGGAGGCATTGGTGGTGGCCGGACAACGAGCTGCCCAGGGCCAGCGCGTTTTCGCCATCCCGTATGACTACTCCGGAGCGTGTGCCGAAGCACCCGACATCTGCCTGGGCATTCCGTACTTCAACTGGGGGCCGGCCTACGCAAAAACCGCACGCGAGGTCATGAATGGCACCTGGAAACAGTCCTGGGACTGGAACCCGCCCGACTGGAACGATATCAACAACCGCGACACCACGGGCACCGGGTTCATTTTCGGCCCTGCCCTCAGCGATGAACAAAAAGCCAACCTGCAGGAGTTCATCGACGGTCTGGCCTCCGGTGACATCGTGCTCTACAAGGGCCCGCTGAATCTGCAAGACGGCACGCCATACCTGAAGGACGGCGAGGTGGCAACAGACAAGCAGATCTGGTACCTGCCGCAACTCCTGGAAGGCATGGAAGGACCGAGCGAATAGGGGCGGGTTAGAGACAAAGATAGTCAACACGAGCGGCACACCATCACAGATGAGAATGCTAGATGGCTGGATGGGTTGCAAGCTAGCTCGCGCGAGACTAGCCAACTAGCATCTAGCCATCTAGCCGACTCTCAAGCATGAAGATTGAACTTCGCGACATCCGCAAGCACTTCGGGCCTGTGCGGGCGAACGATGGGATCACCCTCACGCTGGAAGAGGGGACCATCCATGGGCTGCTGGGGGAGAACGGAGCGGGCAAGACAACGCTGATGAAGGTACTGGCCGGCTATCTGACGCCTGATGGTGGCCAGATTGTCCTGAATGATACGCCGGCCCGCTTCTCCTCCCCCGCCGACGCCATCCGTGCCGGCATTGGTATGCTCCACCAGGACCCCCTGGATTTTCCATCCATGACGGTCCTGGACAACTTCATGCTGAGCCATGACGCAGGGCTGCGGCAGAACCGCGCCCGGACGTGCAAGAATCTTCTCCAGCTTACACAGCGATTTGACTTCCCCCTGGACCTTCACGTGGAGGTAGGCCGGCTGACGATTGGGGAACGGCAGCAACTGGAAGTATTGCGTCTGATGTCCCTGGGCGTCGAGATCCTGATCCTGGACGAGCCCACCACCGGCATCTCGGCCGATCAGAAAGCAGCACTCTTCGATATGCTGCGCCAACTGGCCCACGAGGATGGCGACACGGTTGTTTTTGTGTCCCACAAGCTCGACGAGGTGCAGGAGCTATGTGACGAGGTGACGGTGCTCCGGCGAGGCCGGGTGGCCGGACGGGAGTCGATGCCCTGTCCGGTGGATCGGTTGGTACAGCTCATGTTCGGACAGGTATTCAGGCCGGCGGCCCGGGAACACCTGGAACTGGGACCGCCGGTGCTGCAATTGCGAGACCTGACAGTCCAGACCGGACGTGTCACCGTGCCCAACGTGAACCTGGACGTCCGGGCCGGCGAGGTGATTGGCCTCGCGGGGTTGCTCGGCAGCGGCCAACGGCCGGTGTTGCAGGCCTGCGTGGGGCTGCTGCGTCCCCTGGCCGGCCAGATCATCCTGGACAGCCAGGATATGACAGGACAATCCTATCACCGTTTCGTGCAGCGTGGGGTGGCCTACGTGCCGGCGGGCCGGCTGGAAGAGGGGCTGATCTCCGGTCTCACCCTGACGGAGCACTGTCTGCTGGCCGAGCCGCCACGGGGTTTCGTGATCGACTGGCCGGCAGCGCGTCAGATGGCAGCCACGCGCATTCAGCACTTCCACGTTGTTGGAGAGCCGGACACGCCCATCGAAGCGCTGTCCGGTGGTAACCAACAGCGCATGTTGCTGGCCCTATTGCCGGCGTCGCTGCGTCTCCTGCTGCTCGAGGAGCCGACGCGCGGGCTGGACGTGGAATCGGCGGAGTGGATTTGGACGCAATTGCTCCAACGGCGATGCGAGGGCACGGCCATCCTCTTCACTTCGCCCGACCTGGACGAGATCATGGGGCGCAGCGATCGCATTGTGGTCTTCTCCGGCGGCCGGGTGACGGGTGTACTGGACGCGGCTGAGACCTCGGTCGATCAGTTAGGCCGTCTCATCGGGGGTCAGGAAATATGACGCGCAGCGTCCGATTCATCGAGCCGCTGCTGACCCTGGCACCGGTCATCCTGGCCCTGGCTTTCACATCGGCCCTGCTCGTGGCTGTGGGAGCACCCCCTGGACAGGCTTATCTGCACATCCTTCGAGGGGCCTTCGAAAGTCCGACCAAGATCGCTGATGTCTTCGGTTTCTGGGTCCCGCTGATGTTGTGCTCGGTCGGCCTCCTGCTGACCTTCACCGCCGGCCTGTGGAACATCGGTGTCGAGGGGCAGATCGTCGTTGGCGCTTTGTTCACCAGTTGGGTGGCGCGCAACGTGTTCCTGCCCTCGGTCATCCTGATCCCGCTGGAGTTGATCGCGGCCCTGGTGGGCGGCGCGCTGTGGGGGTTGCTGGCCGGTCTGCTGAAGACACGGGGCAGCGTCCACGAGATTTTCGGCGGCCTGGCTCTCACCAACATCGCTCTGATCTTCACGAACTACATGATCTCCGGCCCCTGGCAGCCGCCGGAAGGCGGTAGCCTGCAGGGCACGGCACCTTTTCAGTCGGCTGCGCTGCTGCCTCGGTTTGCCGGCATGCGCCTCAGCCCGGTAGCCGTGGCTCTGGCGCTCGTGGCCTTCGTTGCGGTCTACTTCGCTTTGCGGGGCACCTTCTGGGGATTGCAACTGAAGGCGCTGGGGAGCAACCCCCGCTCGGCGTTCCTGCTGGGGGTTGCGACAGAGCGACACGTACTGTTGTCTATGGCGGCCTGCGGCGCGCTGGCCGGCCTGGCCGGCGCTGTGCGGGCCGTGAGCTTTTACGGCAACCTGCGGCCGCTGATATCCGGCGGCATCGGCTTCCTGGCCATCCTGGTGGTGCTCCTGGCATCAATCCGCGCCCTGTGGGTGCCGTTCATCGCGTTCTTCTTCGCGGCCGTGATGGGCGGCAGCCTGCGGCTCCAAATTCAAACGCAACTGCACAACTCATTGGGAGGGATTCTTCAGGGGGCGCTGGTTCTTTTTGTGTTGTTGACGCACGGGGTGCGGCAGCGGGTGGGCGGCGGTCAACGGATGGCCTCCGGCGAAGCGGATTAGCGGATAGCGGATGGAACGGATGATATGGCCGGCACTTGATGGTTGCTCCAATAACACGTTCAGTGCCCTCAGTGGTCTCAGTGCGTTCAGTGATTCAGTGATTCCAAACCATGAACCCACTACTCTTGCGCCAACTGGCGTCCATTGTCGCCCAGTCATCGCCGCTGGTGTTCGCCAGCATCGGGGAGACGATTACGGAGAAGGCGGGGGTCATCAACCTCTCGTTGGATGGAACGATCCTGCTGGCGGCGATGACCGCATTCGTCGTTGCTTTCAGGACCAGCAGCCTGATACTCGGCTTTGCAGCAGCGATGGCGGTGGGAGCGGCTCTGGCCTTCCTGGTGGCCTTCAGCAGCATCAGCCTGCGCCAGGATCAGGTGGCAGTTGGTTTCGTGTTGACCCTGCTGGCGGATGACCTGAGCGCATTCCTGGGCCAGCCGTATACCCGCAAGCCCGGCCCTTTCGTGAAACATACGCCGATCCCAATCCTCAAGGATATTCCGATTCTGGGACCGATCTTCTTCAACCACAATATCGTGGTCTACCTGAGCCTGCTGCTGATCCTGGTCGCCTGGCTGTGGATGTACAAGACGCAACCCGGCCTACGGCTGCAGGGCATCGGCGAGCGCCCGGAGGCCGCTTTCGCGCGGGGCACGGATGTCAACCGACTGCGGTATCTCTACACCATCATTGGGGGAGCGCTGGTGGGTTTTGCCGGCGCTGCCTTCTCGCTGAGCATCAAGCTTGGCTGGAGCGAGGGCCATACGCGCGGCACCGGCTGGATCGCACTGGCCATCGTGATCTTCGGTGGGTGGCATCCGTTCCGCGCAGCCTTCGGTGCCTACCTCTTTGGCGGCCTCAAAACGGTCGTCACGACCATGCAGCGCGCGTTTCCGGGTGTGCCGGTGGTGTTGTTCAACACCACGCCCTGGGTGCTGATGATCGTGACGCTGCTGCTGGTGGGCAGCGGAACCGTCGAGCGCCTGCTGGCGGTGTCGCCGCCGCCCGTGCGGCGCGTCCTGCGCGGCGTGCTGCGCTCCACACCGCCGGCCGCCCTGGGGACAACGTTTGTGAAAGAATGAGCACCTCCCCAGCCCACCATTTGACGTCCGAATTGCGATGCGATTATAATCCAGTGTGCCTGCTGCCATTCGCTGACTCTGATCACAGGAGCACGTCCTGCAATCGACCACATCATTCCTGAAGCAGCCGGCGGATAGACAGCATGGGATAGCCTATTTGTGAAAGGTGATAGAATGAACACACAACCGACTATACAAGCAGCAGAGTACGAGAAGACACTCACCAGCATTTTGCAGACACTGCCAATTGAGCGTGTGGAGCAAGTCGTAGACTTTGCACGGTTTATCCAATGGCAGGAACTTGCCCAGCGCGGCGTTCTCCACGAGGATGAAACTGAAGAGGAGGTCCGCGCAGAGAACGAGCGATGGGATACAACCTTTGCTGCCTCGCGCGATAAGCTAAGGCGGTTGGCGCGTGAGGCACGAGAGGACATCCAGGCCGGGCGAACGATGGCGATGACTTTCACTGAGGACGACAGGATAGCTCCGGGATGAAGTCACGCACGACGGCACGGTTTTGGAAGTTATTCGAACACTTACCCCCCGACGTACAGCGCAGGGCATATAGAGCCTACCGCCTGTGGCGAGTCCATCCCTCTGCCAAAGGCTTATACTTCAAGCGAGTTGACCCCGAAGAGCCGATCTACTCTGTACGGATTGGGCGTGACTACCGTGCATTGGGCTTGCTTGAGGGCGATACCATCTATTGGTTCTGGATTGGCAATCACGATGAGTACGAGCGTGAGCTAGGCTGAAACAAGCTCTCGAACGACAATGTGAAGAGAATGAGCAGTAACCCCCCGGCGGTCTTCATGCGCGGCATCGTCAAGCGCTTCCCTGGCGTTGTCGCCAGCGACCACGTCGATCTCGAAGTGCAGGCCGGCGAAATCCACGCACTTCTCGGCGAAAACGGCGCCGGCAAGAGCACCCTCATGAACATCCTGTCCGGTCTGTACCGGGCGGATACCGGCGAAATCTACGTGCATGGCCGGCGGGCAGATATCAGATCGCCGCGCGATGCCATCAACCTGGGAATCGGCATGGTCTACCAGCACTTCATGCTGGTGGAGCCCATGACGGTCATCGAGAATATCATGTTGGGCCTGGACGGGGTCGGGTTCGTGCCCGCCATCGACCAAATCCGGCAGGAAATCGTCCAACTATCGGCACGCTACGGCCTCCAGGTGGATCCCGATGCCCACATCTGGCAGCTATCGGTGGGCGAGCAACAGCGGGTTGAAATCCTGCGGCTCCTCCATCGTGGCGCTGACATTCTGATTCTGGACGAGCCGACGGCCGTCCTGACGCCCCAGGAAGCCGATGACCTGGGTCGTACCCTGAGCCGGATGGCTGAGGAGGGCAAGGCGATCATCTTCATCACCCACAAGCTTCACGAGGTGATGGAGTTCTCCGACCGCGTGACCGTGCTGCGCGCCGGCCAGAACGTGGACACGCTGGTCACGGCCGACACCAGCCCCGAGGAGCTGGCACGCCTGATGGTCGGGCGGGAAGTGCTGTTTCAGATCGAGAAGGAAAGCCGCCCGGTTGGGGACGTGGTGCTGAGCGTTCAGGGGCTGGAAGCGATGAACGACAAAGGCCTGCTGGCTCTGAAGGGTGTCACCTTCCAGGTCCGCGAAGGTGAAATTCTGGGCGTCGCCGGCGTGGCCGGCAACGGGCAGCGGGAGCTGGCGGAGGTCATCACCGGGTTGCGCCCGGCGATGGCCGGCCGCGTGGAGGTACGCGGGCAGGACATGACGAATCAATCGCCGGACCGCGTCATCGCCATCGGCGTCAGTCATGTGCCGGAGGATCGGCTGGGGGTCGGACTGGTGCCGAACCTGGCGGTCAGCGACAACCTGGCCCTGAAAGGGTATCGGAGCGCCCCGCTGGCCCGAGGTCCCTTCCTGGTTCGCCAGGCCATCCGCGACTTCGCTGAGCGCCTGATCGCACTCTTCGACATCGCCACGCCCAGCCCGTCCACGCAGGTCAAGCTGCTCTCCGGCGGCAATCTGCAGAAGACGATCCTGGCGCGGGAGATCAGTGCCGGTCGTGGACTTATGGTGGCCGTCCACCCGACACACGGCCTCGACGTCGGTGCGACCGAGACGGTCCACAAGACGTTGCTAGAACAGCGCAACGAAGGCACTGCCATCCTGCTCATCTCCGAAGACCTGGACGAACTCATGATTCTCAGCGACCGCATTGCCGTCATCTACGAGGGTGAGATCATGGGTGTGGTGGATGCAGAGGGGGCGGATGTGGAGAAATTGGGGCTGATGATGGCAGGGGAGAAACGAGCGGATCGGAGATTGGAGATTGGAGATTAGAGATTGGAGATTGGAGATTAGAAAGGGGGAAAACGATATGTCTGCATACCAAACGGCTGCCCTGTATGGCGATCTGGTCCTCTGGCTGCGGGATCGTGCAGCCGAACTTCTATCAGAAGCTGAGGGCACACCTTCTGTCGAAGAGGAGGCTGCCCGGCTGGACGAGCTGATCCGTGGTTGGTTCTTTGCTCCAAATGACAATCTTCACGGCCTGGCCCCGAGGGACATCATCTGGGCGGAGGACATGGGCCGGCCTAACCCCCTGCCCAAGGACCAGGTTGATGACTTCTTCTTCGATGACTGCCCTATCTGTCAGCAGATGAAAGAAGACCTGGAAGCCGCCGACGTTGAAGGCCATGACCACGGCTTCCACTGGTACTACGACGATGGCGGCTACCCGCTCATTGCCCACTACGACCCCGAAGGCTGGGACGCACGCTGGGCCGAGGAGGACAGAGAGTTCGAGGCATGGGAGGCGGAGCAGGACGCCCCGACGGCTGCTCCCGACTACGCACCACCGCCGGCGGAGGTCCCCCAGGTCGATCCAGAAACCTTCATGGAGATTATGCGCCAGCCCTGGCTGGACCCGGCGCTGCACCAGGCGGCTGCCAAACTCGCCGACCACGTGGACGTGCCGGCACCCGAAGATCGACTGGGGTCAGGCTATCGTCGCATCACTCGAAACGAAGCGACGTCTCTGGTCATCGGCCTCCACCGGCAGGGAGTTGACATCGACGAATTGCTGAGCCAGATCGACGCCTGGCCCTATCAAAACGTCGCACTGGACTGGCTGAGCGAGCCTGAGCAGAATGCGGCCCTCCTTTCTCACGCTATGGAGACTGAAATCCCACCCGATGACCAGGTGAGTCTGACTCGCTTCCGCCATCATCGGGACTTCATCTTCATCCTGGCCAACCTGGTGCGGCCTGGCGCCCGGCTCTGGCTCCAGGGTTGGCTGGACGCAGTCGTTCAGGGAGCGTTTCCTCGTGAAACATGAAATGTAGGAAGCATCTGAATTCCTTGCGGTAGGCAATTCTTTCAGAGCAAGTTTTCCTCACGGATGGAAAGAAACACGGATAGAATCTGACTTCCTCTGTTTTTATCCGTGTTTTCTTCCATCCGTGAGAAGCTGTTGATCCCTTGTCGATTCGGGGCAAAGCTTCGGTAGTTGTGTTGTGTGAGTTGAGCGCAAGCAAATGAAAGTCGTTTTTGAGAAGCGGTTGGAGCGGTCGAGAACGGCCGCTCTGCTGGTACCCATCGTCTCGATCATCCTGGCGTTGGTGTTTGGCGGCATCCTGCTGAAACTCGCCGGCGCTGACCCGTGGGAGACCTACAAGGCGATGGCAATCGGCGCCTTTGGGGCCAAATACAGCATCTCCGAGACATTGGTCAAGGCCATTCCGCTGATGCTGACCGGGCTGGCCGTGGCTATTGCGTTTCGGATGCTGTTCTGGAACATCGGCGCCGAGGGGCAACTGGCTGTGGGCGGCATCGCGGCCGCCGGCGTGGCCCTGTTCTGGGCCGAGAAGATTCCGACCCCGCTGGTACTGCCGGCTATGCTCCTGGCCGGTTTCGCCGCCGGCGCGGTGTGGGGGTTGATCCCCGCCGCGCTGAAGGCATATCTGGACGTGAACGAGATCATCACCACTCTCATGATGAACTATATCGCCATCCTGATGGTCGATTACCTGTACACCGGCCCGTGGAAGGACCCTCAGGGCTACGGCTTCCCCGGTTCGGCACAGTTTCCCGAGACAGCCCGGCTTCCTCGCCTGACCGGACGTGTCCACCTGGGCATCATTTTTGCCGTGGTGGCCGCGCTCCTCATCTGGATCGTACTGGACCGGACGCGCTGGGGCTACGAGATTCGGGTGATCGGCGAGAACCCGCGAGCAGCACGGTACGCCGGCATCAGCATCGCGCGCAACATCCTGCTGGTAATGCTGCTTTCGGGCGGGCTGGCCGGCATCGCCGGCATGTCCGAGGTAGCCGGCATCTCCCACCGGCTGCAAAAGGGGCTGACCGTCGGTTACGGCTACACCGCCATCATCGTCGCCTGGCTGGCCAAGCTGAACCCCTGGGGAGTGCTGGTCGTGGCGGTGCTGCTGGCCGGCCTGCTGGTGGGTGGCGATCAGATTCAGATCAGCATGGGGTTGCCGGCATCCGTTGCCCTGGTCCTCCAGGGGGCCATTCTGTTCTTCGTCCTGGGCGGCGAAATCTTCACCCAGTATCGGGTGCGGCTGGTACGGAAGGGGCCAGAGGAGGCGAGGCCGGCGGTGGAGACGCAAGCGTGACGTGCGATATGAGCTTATTTTGGAGTCATGGTCAATTCTGAAGTCTCACACCTGAACCCATAACCGCTGGAGTTGACGATCCAGCGGGAGCAGGTGAATATCAGTGCAAGGAGGAGGCAAACATGAAAGGGAACGAACAGATCATTGACACCTTGAATGACCTTCTGGCCGACGAACTGACGGCCATCAACCAGTATATGGTCCACTCTGAGATGTGCGCGAATTGGAGGTACGAGCACCTCCATGAGGCAATCAAGGGGCGGGCCATTGAGGAAATGAAGCATGCAGAAGAGCTGATCGAACGCATGCTTTTCCTCGAGGGGCAGCCGATTGTAAGCAAGTTGAACGAGATCACTATCGGTGCCGACGTCGAGACGCAGCACCGGAACGACCTGGCTGCCGAGGAAGAAGCGGTGAAGGCGTACAATGAGAGCATTCGGCTGGCTGCCGAGGTCGGCGACAACGGAACTCGCGAACTCCTGGAATCGATTCTCAAAGATGAAGAGCAACACGTTGACTGGCTCGAGGCCCAGCTCGACCAGATCGAACAGATGGGGATTCAGAACTACCTGGGGGAGCAAATCAACTAGACCAGGTACCCACTGTTATCCTGTGACCGTCCCTATTCCGCACCACGCATCATGAACCCGGCACTGATCACGTCCATTCTCGCCGTCACAATCCGCGCCGGCACGTCTCTGGTGTACGCCACCATTGGCGAGATCTACACCGAGCGTTCAGGCATCCTGAACCTGGGCGTGGAAGGCATGATGCTGACGGGAGCGGTGATGGGGTTCGCGGCGGCCTACCACACGGGAAGTGCGTGGGCCGGCGTGGCTGTCGCCATGCTGATGGGCGGCCTGCTGGCCCTCGTCCACGCCTTCCTGACCATCACCCTGCGCGCCGACCAGGTGGTGTCCGGCCTGGCACTGACGATTTTCGGGAGCGGGCTGGCCAGCTTTCTGGGACAGCGTCTGGGGCCGGCGGGTCAGCCCCTGGTCGGCCTCACCGGACCCCGCTTTCGGCGTGTGCCCGTCCCCGGACTTTCGGACCTGCCTTTCGTTGGGCAGGCCCTGTTCAACCAGGACACCTTGGTTTACGTCATGTACATCTTCGTGCCCCTGGCCGCCTTCTACCTGTACAAGACGCGCGCCGGCCTCAACCTGCGCGCCGTGGGTGAGAACCCGCAAACCGCCGATGCCATGGGCGTGAACGTGTTCCGTCTCCGGTACATCTACACCGTGGCCGGCGGCATGCTGGTTGGACTGGGCGGCGCCCATCTGTCCCTGGCCTACACGCCCGGCTGGACCGAGAACCTGACCGGCGGGCGGGGCTGGATCGCCATCGCCCTGGTCATCTTCGCCACGTGGAGCCCGCTGCGCGCGGTGGTGGGGGCCATCCTGTTTGGCGGCATCAACGCCGTGCAGTTCCGCATGCAGGCCGCCGGCACCACCATCCCCGCCGCCTTCCTGGGCATGCTGCCTTACATCTTCACCATCGTCGTGCTGGTCATGATCACCTGGTGGGAGGCCTTCCGCAAGCGCGTGGGCGCGCCGGCGGCGTTGGGAATGCCGTACGTGAGGGAGGAGAAAGGTTAGAAAGTTGGAATGAAATCTAACCTTCAACCTTCCAACCTTCAACTTTCAACCGTAGTTGATGCCCTACTGCCGGCCATAGCAACCCTTGCGGCGCTGGCGGTAGGAGCCGTCATGCTGGCATTGCTGAAGGCCAATCCGCTGGAGGCGTACACAGCGCTGATCGAGGGGGCATTTGGCAGCCGGAACGCCCTGGCCGACACGCTGGTGAAAGGGACGCCGCTGCTGATGGTGGGGCTGGGCATCTGCATTGCCTTTCGCGGTGGCGTCATCAACATCGGCGGGGAGGGGCAACTGGTGGCCGGCGCGCTGGGTGCCACGTGGGTCGCCCTGGCTCTACCGGGCTGGCCCGGCTGGGCGATCATTCCACTGTGCATGACTGTCGGGTTTCTTGCCGGCGCGGTCTGGGGTGGCATCCCCGGTGCGCTGAAGGCATACTTCAACGTCAACGAAATCCTCAGCACCATCATGATGAACCAGATCGCCGTTCAGGGCATGAATTTCCTGCTGCGCGGCCCCATGATCGACCCAATCCAGCTTCAGGCCGCCTCGCGCATCCCCCAGACCGCTCGTTTCTCCAGGGCCGCCGACCTCCCGCGACTGGTTCCTACACGACTGCACCTGGGGACCGGCATCGCCGTAATCCTGGCGGTGCTGGTGTACATCTTCCTGTGGCGTACCACCTACGGGTACCGCATTCGAGCGGTTGGCCTGAACCCGGACGCCTCGCGCTATGCCGGCATCCGTGTGGAGCGCTACATCGTGCTCTCACTCCTGCTCAGCGGAGCGTTCGCCGGCCTGGGCGGGTCGATTCAGGTGCTCGGCGTACACCATCGCATGTTCACCGACGGGTCGGCGACGGGCTTTACGGGAGGGGCCGGCTTCAACGGCATTGTGGCCGCTCTGTTCGGGAAACTGCACCCGCTGGGGACGATCCCGGCCTCGTTCCTCTTCGGCGCGCTGCTGGTGGGTGCCAACAAGCTGCAGCGAGCCATGCAGGTCCCGTCGGCATTGATCACAGCCCTGAACGGGCTGGTGGTCGTGTTCGTCGTCAGCAGCGAAATCTGGAGCCGGCGGCGGGCGCAGCGTCGCGTGACCATTGCTGAAGAGGCGCCGCCGGCGGCCGAAGCGGAGGCCGTCACGTGATCGCCGACCTGTTCACCGCTCAGGTGCTCATCGGCATCGCAACGTCGGGGATCCGATTGGCGACGCCCTACCTCTACGCCACCATCGGCGAGACGTTCGGCCAGCGGAGCGGGGTGCTAAACCTGGGGGTGGACGGCATCATGCTTATGGGAGCGTATGCCGGCTTCTACGCCGCCTTCACCACCGGCAACCTGCTGCTGGGGCTGCTGGCCGCAATGGTCGTCGGCGGGCTGCTGGGGCTGTTCATGGCCTTCATCAGCGTCACCCTCCAGGCCGAGCAAGGGATCAGCGGCATCGGCGTCTATCTGTTCGGGTTGGGCATGAGCGACCTGCTGTTCCAGAAGACGCTGGGCACGGTGGAAACGGTCAGCGGCTTCAGCCCGATTCACATCCCCGTGCTGAGCGACATCCCGGTCATTGGAAAAGTTTTCTTCAGCCACAACCTGCTGGTGTACGGAGCCTTCGCACTGGTTCCCGTGGCCTGGTTCGTGCTGAACAAAACGACGCTGGGCCTCAACATCCGCGCCGTGGGCGAGAACCCGGAGGCCGCCGACTCGTTGGGGGTCAGTGTGAGTCGTGTGCGCTACTTCACGGTTACGCTGGGTGGCGTGCTCTCGGGGGTTGCCGGCGCGTCGCTGTCCATCGCCTTGCTGAACGTCTTCCAGCAGAACCTGACCAACGGCATCGGCTTCATCGCCGTAGCGCTGGTCTACTTCGGCGGGTGGCGACCGCTGGGGGTACTGGCCGGCTCGCTGCTGTTCAGCCTGGTGAATGCGTTGCAGGTCTGGGTGCAAACCCTGGGCATCCCCGTACCCTCGGAAATGGCCGTGATGATGCCCTATGTGCTCACCATTTTGGTGCTGGTGGTGGCCGTGCAGCGTGTACGGCAGCCGGCCGCGCTGACCAAGCCGTTCGAGCGCGGCGAATAGCTTCTTCAACCCTTACACACGAGGAGGTACACAAACATGAAACGACGATACATCTGGATCGCTGTGGCACTGGTAGTGGTATTGGCCGCCTGCGCGGCCCCGGCGCCGGCCACGAAGGAAGCGCCGGCACAACCCGCCAAGCCGTTTCGGGTGGCAGTGGTGATGCCCAGCCCGATCAACGACCTGGCCTTCAGCCAGAGCATGTACGACGCGCTGGCCGCCATCCAGGCCGAGAAGGGCAAGGACAACTTCGAACTGGCTTACTCGGAAAGCATGTTCGTGGTGGACGACGCCGCGGCCGCGATTCGCGACTACGCCAGCCAGGGCTATGACCTGGTCATCGCCCACGGCTCGCAGTACGGCAGCTCTCTTCAGGAGATCGCCCCCGACTTCCCCAAGACCAGCTTCGCCTGGGGGACGACGGTGGACACCTTCACCGACAAGGGCATCAAGAACGTGTTCGCCTACGAGGCGCGCTCCGAGCAAGGCGGTTATGTCAACGGCGTGATGGCTGCCAGTCTGTCGAAGAGCGGCGTGATCGGTGTGGTTGGCCCCATCGAGACCGGCGACGCCAAGCTGTACGTGGACGGGTTCGTGGCCGGCGTGGCAGCAACCAACCCGAAAGCCCGGGTGAACGTCAACTGGATCGGCTCCTTCAGCGACGTGGCCCTGGCATCTGAGGCCGCGCAGACCCACGTGGGGGCCGGCGCAGACGTGCTCACGGGCACAGCCCAGATGGTCGTAGGCGCTGTCGGCGTGGCCAAGGAGAAAGGCGTGCTGTGGTTCGGTACGCAGGCGAACCAGACCTCCCTCGCGCCCAGCATTGTGGTCGCCAGCCAGGTCTACGACTGGACCGTTGCACTGAACCAGATGATCGACCTCATCCAGGGCGGGACGCTGGGGGGCCAGGCATTCTCGCTGACGCTGGCCAACGGCGGCTTGAAGATTGAGACCAACCCGGACTTCAAGCTGCCGGCCAACGTGAAGAAGCTGGCGGATGACACGGTCAAGGGGATCGTTGACGGGTCAATCAAGGTAGACGTTGGCGGCTGAGTACAGCGAGTAGTGCGCACTGCGTATTGCGTAAGGTCAACGCAATACGCAGTACGCAGTACCCACGACTTTTGAGGCGCTGCCCATGGCTGATACCACATCTTCCACACACACCCGCATCGACCACGCCGAAATGCGCGGCATCGTGAAGCGGTTTCCAGGGGTGCTGGCAAATGACCGCGTAGACTTCGATGTGCGGGCCGGCGAGGTTCACGCGCTGCTGGGCGAGAACGGGGCCGGCAAGAGCACGCTGATGAAGATCCTCTACGGCCTGTACCAGCCGGACGAGGGGCAGATCCTCATCAACGGCGAGCCTGTTCGGCTTGCGTCGCCGGCGGACGCCATCCGCGTGGGCATCGGCATGATCCACCAGCACTTCATGCTGGTCCCATCGCTGACCGTGGCGGAGAACGTGGCCCTGGGGCTGCCCTCCTCGCGCGGACCGCTGACGGACCTGGAGCGAGTCGCGGCGCGAACTCGCGAACTGACCGAGGTCTACGGTCTCCACGTGGACCCGGCGGCCCCGGTGTGGCAACTCTCGGTCGGCGAACAGCAGCGCGTCGAGATCGTGAAGGCGCTCTACCGGGGCGCATCACTGCTCATCCTGGACGAGCCGACCGCCGTGCTGACACCCCAGGAAGTGGACGAGTTGTTCGTCACCCTGCGCCGCATGGCCGGCGACGGGCACGCGCTAATCTTCATCACCCACAAGCTGCGCGAAGTTTTCGCCATCAGCGATCGCGTGACTGTTCTGCGCGATGGGCGCGTGGTGGGCCGCGTGGAGACAGGCGACACCAGCCGCAGCGAGTTGGCGCAGATGATGGTGGGACGCGAGATTGTTGAGCGTTGGGAGAAACCGCCGGCCCGGCCGGGTCCCGTCGTGCTGGAAGTCAACGATCTACACTGCGAGAGCGACAAGGGCACGCCGGCCCTCAAGGGGGTCTCGCTCCAGGTGCGGGCCGGCGAGATTCTGGGCATCGCCGGCGTGTCGGGGAACGGACAGCGGGAACTGGCCGAGGTGATCGCCGGCCTGCGCGAAGCCACCGCCGGCCACGTCCGGCTGGACGGCCGCGACCTGACGAACCAGCCACCCGACAGGGTCATCGCCGCCGGCCTGGCCTTCATTCCCGAAGAACGGCTTACCGTGGGCATCATCAAAGACTTCACCGTCGCCGAGAACGCCATCCTGGAGACCCACGCCTCACCCGAGCTAACTAACGGGCTGTTTCTGGACCTGGAAGCGATCCGCCAGCACACGGCGCGGTTGATCCGAGACTACGACGTGCGCACACCCAACCAGGAGACGCCGGCCAAGAGCCTGTCGGGCGGCAACATCCAGAAGCTGATCCTGGCGCGCGAGCTATCGCGAGAGCCCCGGGTGCTGGTGGCAGCACAGCCAACGCGCGGCGTGGACATCGGCGCAACGGAGTACATCCACCGCCGGCTCATCGAGCAGCGCAGCGCCGGCACCGCCATCCTGCTCATCTCCGAGGACCTGGACGAGATCCAGTCCCTCAGCGACCGCATCGCCGTCATGTACGAGGGCGAGATTGTGGGGGAGATGCCGGCGGATGAGGCCGATGTGGAGGAGCTGGGGTTGATGATGGCGGGCGTGTTATCAGCAGTTGAAACTGCACCAACCATTGCGAAGCGGCGTCCTGAGCCTGTCGAAGGGCCGCCCGGCGGCGGCTAGTCGGCGAAGGCCGACTTCGCAACCGTTGCCGCGATTTCAATCGCCAGGTTGAGTAGCTACGTTGAAAATGGTGACAAAAGCAATGCCAACAACACCTCTCGCCCGCCGGCTGACCGGCGTTGGCGCGACGATTTTCTCTGAGATGAGCGCCCTGGCGCGCAAGCACGGGGCGATAAACCTGGGCCAGGGCTTCCCCGACTTCCCCGGCCCCGACTGGGTCAAAGAGGCCGCCAAACAGGCCATCGATCAGGAGATCAACCAGTACGCCATCAGCCACGGGGCGACGAGCCTGCGGCAGCAACTGGCGGTGCACGCTGGCCGGCGACTCAATCGCGAGATCAATCCAGACACCGAGATTGTGGTCACCAGCGGCGCTACCGAAGCCATCTTCGCCGGCATCCTGGGGCTGGTCGATCCCGGCGACGAGGTGATCGTCTTCGAGCCGTTCTACGATTCGTACGTGCCGGCGGTGCAGTTTGCCGGCGGCTGGTGCCGCTTCGTCCCCCTGCGCCCGCCCGACGATGAGCATCCGCAGTGGTGGTTCGACGCAGACGAATTGGCAAACGCTTTCACCGAGCGTACCAGGCTCTTGCTGCTGAACACCCCTCACAACCCGACCGGCAAAGTCTACACCCGAGACGAACTCCAACTCATCGCCGATCTGTGCCAGAAGTGGGACGTAAATGTGCTCAGCGACGAGGTCTATGAGCACATTCTGTTCAACAATTGCGAGCACCTCTCCATCGGCTCGCTGCCGGGGATGTGGGAGCGAACGCTGACAGTGTCCAGCGCCGGCAAGACCTTCAGCCTGACCGGCTGGAAAATCGGCTGGTCCATTGCCCCGCCGGAGATCAACGCGGCCGTGCGGGGCACGCATCAGTTCGTCGTGTTCTGCAGTGCTGCGCCACTGCAGGAGGGGATCGCCACCGGCCTGGCTGAAGCCGACGCGCGCGGCTACTACGCCGAACTGCGCGCCATGTATCAGGTAAAACGGAACCTGCTCGTCGATGCTCTGGAGGAAGTCGGCCTCCGCCCGTACCGCCCCGAAGGCACATACTTCGTTCTGTGCGACATCTCCCATCTCGGGTTTGGCAACGATGTGGCCTTCTGTCGCTATCTCACCACCGAGGTGGGCGTCACCGCCATCCCCCCAAGCTTTTTCTACTCCCTGGAGCACAAGGAGATGGGCCGACAGTTGGCTCGATTCGCCTTCTGCAAGCAGGATGCCACCCTGCGCGAGGCCGCTCAGCGGCTGCTGGATTGGAGAGGGAACGATGGGTCGGGCAACTTTGCCGGCCACCGTTCTGCTGCTGGATCGGAGCAGATAGAGGCTACGGTGACAGAGGTTGTCATGCCCAGAGTGGACTTCGACATGAAAGAGGGGGCAGTGATACGCTGGCTGGCTGCAAGTGGCACGACAGTTAGAAAAGGCGATCCACTCGTCGATATCGAGACCAGCAAGGTCGTCGTTCAACTGAAGGCACCGGCCGGTGGGATATTGGAAATCAAGGCTGTGGTCGGTGAAACTGTGCCTGTAGGTGACATTATCGCTGTCATCACGGCGACTGTTGAGGGCTAGACGCAACTACCCCGCAACAAGAATTACCGGGCACACACACCCGGCCTGCCTGATGTCCGGAACATTGTAGGTACCTGGAAAGGGGAGAGATGGGCTATTGCGTATTGCGTACTGCGTATTGCGTATCCCACCATCACATGGGGGATAGGGTCCTACGCAATACGCAATACGCAGTGCGTCCAAGGAGATTCGCCATGCCGAAAACCGAACTTCACACCCTGACTATCGAAGAACTGAGCCCGCTGCTGCGCAACAAGCAGGTGTCGCCGGTTGAGGTGACGGAGCACTATCTGGCGCGCATCGACGAGTTGGATGAGCACACGAATGCTTTCATCACCGTCACGGCAGACGAGGCGCTGGCGGACGCTCGCAAGCACGAAGCGGAGATCATGGCCGGCGAGTACCGGGGCCCGCTGCACGGCGTTCCCATCGCCCTCAAAGACCTGTACGACACCGCCGGCGTGCGCACCACCGCCGGCTCCAGGATTTTCGCCGAGCGCGTCCCCGACCGAGATGCGACCAGCGTCATGTTCCTGCGAGCAGCCGGCGCAATCATCCTCGGCAAGACAAATCTGCACGAGTTTGCCTATGGCGTCACCAACGCCAGCTCCTACTTCGGGCCAGCCCGCAACCCCTGGGACCTCAGCCGGGTGACCGGCGGGTCAAGCGGCGGCTCCGGTGCGGCCGTCGCCGCCGGCCTCTGCGCCGCTGCGACAGGGTCCGACACGGGCGGGTCGATTCGCATTCCGGGCGCGTTGTGCGGCATCGTCGGCCTGAAGCCGACATACGGCCGCATCAGTTGCGCCGGCCTGATCCCCCTCTCTTGGTCCCTCGATCACGCCGGCCCGATGACAAGATCGGTCTACGACGCGGCGGTGATGCTGCAAGCCATGGCCGGCTGGGACCCGGAGGACCCGGCCTCCCTGACCGCCCCGGTTTCGGACTACACGGCGGGGTTGAGCGCCGGCGTGGAGGGCCTGCGCATCGCCGTTGACCCGGACTATGCCTTCTCCGAGATTGATGAAGAGATTGATTGGGCGGTCAAACAGGCGTTGCGCGTTCTTCAGGACCTTGGGGCGGAACTGGTAGAGGTCTCAAGGTCGCGCCTGGACGAAGCTGCGCTGACCATCCTGGACGCTGAAGCCTCCGCCTACCACGAGGAACTCCTCAAAACCCGGCCTGAGGATTATCAGCCCGACGTGCGAGAACGTCTGAAGAGGGGATTTGCAGTTCGTGGCATTGACTATGCTCGCGCTCAGCGCACACGCCAATGGATACGCCGGGAATTCGAAGCGCTGTTCGACGACGTCAATCTCTTCGCGACGCCGACGTGCGCGATTCCCGCCCCCAGGCTCGATCAAACCGAGGTCACCATTACGGGCCAGACGGTCTCGGTGATGAAGCCGATTGCGCGCTTCACGCGGGTGTTCAACCTGACAGGTGTGCCGGCCATCACCGTGCCGTGTGGCTTCTCCAGCGACGGGTTGCCCATCGGGCTGCAGTTGGCGGGCCGGCATCTGGACGAGGCGACGGTGCTGCGAGCAGCATACACCTACGAGCAGGCAACTGAGTGGAGCAGGCACCGACCACCGCCGCCTCGAAGTCCTCGCCCGCCAACTCGTGCCCACAGCCACCACACACGTCTGGCTTGATGTCATGCACTTCTTTAACATGCTCAATGGGTACCAGTTCCCGCTTGGCACCCTTGTGTCCCTTCTGGCCGCCACGCTTGCGCCCACCCTTAGCCCCCTGGCGGGACTTCCGGGGAACCTCAGGCCCGTCACTGGAGGGGGGCCGCGAGAAATTGCGCGAGTTGCGGTTGACCTGTTCCCGCAGGCTGGCTATTTCGGCTTTCAAAGCCTGCACATGGGCTACCAGGGCTACCACAAACTCTTGAACAGCCCTCGGCGTTTCGGCCCACTCCTCGGCAGAGATGGCCGATTGTTTGAGCTGCAGGCAGTGGCCGGCGACTGGGACAATGACGAATTTGAGCCCGTGCATGACCTGAATCGTGATGGTATAGTCAACGTCCTCGATGTGGCCATATTGACGGCCCACTTCAACGAACCGTGCTCTGTGGAATAAGACCTCGGAGGTCTCTCTGCGAATGACAATTCATGCCGTTTTTACGTGAAATTCACGGCGTAACCTCCAGGGCGAAGAAATCCCGGCTATAATGCAACCAGAAACAGTAGCAATTCAGTGTGCTTGGCTTGGATTACCAAACCTGTGGTGAGCGTAGCCGAACCATCCAGGCCAAAGGTGACGAAATCAACTTGAATTTGGCCAGTTCAGCCACTGGATCGTTCGACCGAGCTCACGCCGAAGTCTGGTGATCCGGTGGGAGCGGCTGAGTAGTTCCGTGATTTGTTCACCGCTCGACAAAGGCAAATCCGACGAAAGTCGGAGACGCAAAGCCATGGGTCTAAGGTCAAAAGACTATGACTGCCAGGTTGCCGAAAGCGGCGGGAAAGTCTATTTTCCGAGCGGTGACGCGTTGGGAGATAGACTTTCGTGCCTTTTTCAGAACTTGTCACTAAAGCACAACGTGGTTGGCACACGCCGGCCAGCGGTCGCGCATCGTCACGCCGGCCCCTTTCGACCGGGTGGCGGCTGCTGCTTGGTCTGGTCTTGCTCCTGGTATGGGCCAGCCAGCCGGCCACAAGCCCCACGGCAGAAACTTTCCCCGAAGAAACCGAAACATATCAGAGTGGCGGCATCGTCGAGTTTGCCGGGCCATTTCACCAGCCGGTACCCGTTGCAAAACGGCTGGCGGTCAGGCCACCAGGGCCGGCCGTCCAGGCCGTGGGCAGTGGAGAGCTGACGCTAACGATCGACGAGACAGTAGACCCGGCGTATGAGCAGTACATCCTCGATTTGTTCCAGACTGTTTACCCGGTGATCGTCGACCTGTATGGTCAGCCGTCCAATACCATACAGGTTACGGTGCATTTTGATGATACCTATCCCAACTGGTTTTTCTACAATTCCTCGTTAGATCAAATTGTCATCAGCGCCTACCCCGACATCAAGTTACCATACGACCCCAATAACCCCAACGATCGGCAGTGGGATGGGATTGTGACCCATGAACTGATCCACGCGTTTCACGACACCGTCTTCCTGTTCGCGTCGTGGCCAGAAGAGGGCCTGACCGAGGCGGCCACGGAGCTGGTCGCTGACCACTTGTACGATCAAGGGATACGTGATATTCGACAGCGCGCGGCGCAGTACAACCTGCTGATGTCAGACACCTGGAATGTGATGGGGCCCGACGTGTTGGGTGGTACTGCGTACTCCTTCTACAAAGCTATCCCAGACCTTTTCTATCGCGCGGCTCCGGCTTTGTTCTGGAAGCTGACGACCTCTCAGTCTCAGACTGTGGCCGGCGACTGGCCCAGCTATGATTTCCTGAAACGACTGAACCAGGCGCTGTACGACTACGCCGAAAACACGAGCACCTACGTCAGTGAGTCGACGTTCCTCTCCATCGTCGAAACCGTCGCAACACAGACGGTGGATGGCCTCCCGGCGCGCTCATGGGTGGCAGCCCAGTCCGTTGCTACCATCGATGGGCCGGCCGGCACCTTCCTGGCTGTGTACCCGTCCCGCTGGGTGCTGACGGACACGGATATCTGGGTGAAGACGCCGACCAATCCCGACCGCGTCTACGCGTTTGCGTTCAGGCGCACGCCTGGTCAAAGTCTGTGGGACACGCAGGAGACATTGCTCACAAACGGTGACCAGGTGGACTTCGTCATTGAGGACGCCACGGGTACCCAGGTCTACACGGGTAGTATTGAGCTGGATCGGGCCTGGGCGTATGCCGGCATTGACACCTCCGGCTGGGATCCTGGAGCCTACAAGATACGGGCCGAAGCGACGATCGACGGTGAGCATCTGACGGCGGAGAACGCGTTCATCGTCGGTCCATCGGTGGTATCAGAAGAGGATGGGGTTGGCCTGGTGTTGGTGGACGGTTCCGGCCAACTGGTATCCGGGCCTGTGACGGCTGAGGGCGGAACCCTGACGCTGAATGCGAATGGTGCAGCAGTGGTGGTGCCGGACAATCTGTCGCAATTGCCTGAGGCACCGGCTATTAACCAGCAGATGACCAACCTGCCCCTCCCCTACACCCGCGTGCGGACGCTGGCGGTGGTCTGCAAGGCGTCAGTGGCGGACGTGAGCGGCGACGGTCAGGTGGATGTTGCCGACCTCCAGCTTGTGGCTGAGAGCTGGCGGACAACGGACACCGCTGGCCTGAATGGCAAGGATCTCAACGGCGACGGTCGCGTTGATATTCGCGACATCATGATGGTCGCAAGCGAGTGGGGGGCCGGCTGTAACTAGTACCTCTCATCCCTGGCCCAGGTAGGCGAGCCGGCTGCCGTATACTGGATCGGGCCCCACGTCGATCATGGTCCGACGGACTGCCTCCTCAACTGACATTTTCTCGCCCACGACAGCCAGGAGCAGGCGCAGAATTGCCCGATCGTTGTAAGCCAGATCGACGGTGTCATTCCACCCAATCACGGCCAGCGCACCGCGGTCAATAAATGCCTGAGCCAACTGAGGTGAGGCCAGACTTTTGCATCCGCCAATGATCAACAGCGTGTCGTCGAGTCGCCCTTGCATCTCTTTCCGGACGAAGGCCGGCACGACGGCGAAGTAGGCCGGGCCGCCGGCCTCGGGGATGGTGTGGCCAAAAGCCAGCCGGCCCCGCAGTTGCTCCATCGCCCATCGGTCTTCGCGATAGACCTCCGAGGTGAACAAACCGATTTCCCCCGTCACATCCACATTGCTCGAGTGTGTACGGAAGATGATCAGGCGATAGCCATGGGTTGCCAGGTTCTTGTAGAACTCGACGGTGATCTGGTCGCCGGTGTAAACATCCACCTGATAGCCGGCGACTTCCAACATCGCCGAAGCCAGCTTGACAAACTCCGGGTTGGGATGCGTAAGCCCGACCTGATCGATAACGGCGGCCCGGGGCGACGGCGGGGCTGCTGGGCTTGAGCGGGGGGCAAAAGGAAGAAGACCCACCATCTGAACGGCGGGTCTCCACGTCAGGGCTCCGATGGCCAGAAGGCCCAGGATGCCAATGATGGCGATCCAGGAACGTCGAAGCTTCATGGGATTGGGCTTAATTGGCCGGCCAGCGACGCGTCACCACAAAACCGACGACACCAACGAATATCACCAGAGCAGCGAGCGGCATGATAAGCGAGCCGAAGGCTGCCTGCAACACTGCACCGCGATCCACCATGGCAAGATGGCCACCGACGGGCACGGGTGTTACGCCGCCAGCGCCAATGGTGGGCGTCACGCCGCCAGCGCCAATGGTGGGCGTCACGCCGGTGGGACCGTAAGCCGCAGTGGGAGTGCCGGCCATCATCAGCAGGATGGGCAGCATAATACCGAGCAGGATCAGCATCTGTAGTGCGGGTCGTCGCATGTTGTCACCTCGCAATCAGGGAATCGGCAATCAAGATGGTTAAGAGGAACTCGTGGCATTTAATAGCTGCGTTCCTACTCCTAGTAGACGCATGGCCGATGCGCGTGTTACGAAAACCTGGTCTTCTCTCACCTATCCACCACAACTCTGGTCCCACGCAACCGTAATTTGCATGAAATCAACCACGTTGATGTAGTTGTTTCCGTCCTGATCGTAAGGTGTGCCTTTGGATTTGTGCCAGTATGGCGCTAAAGCTGCCAGGTCGTTAACGTCCACCTTGCCGTCACCGGTAATGTCCGCCTGGGACGAGGTACAAACGGCCTGGATGCCGGTGTCGGTGGCCGGATCGCCCAGCAGGGCGAAGGTGTGTATCAGGTCCAGGTTTGTGCCGTTCTGGTAGAGGCGTATCTTGCCTCCCACGGTGGCCGGGCCGAGCCGCCGTACACCGTTCTGGAACAAGGCATTGTAGAAACCACGGTTGAGTGCGTCGTGCCCTGTTGCCACGCCCAGTCCCGTTGCGGACCAACTGGCGACGGCTCCCTTGTTCGCGGCACGCACCATATCTTCTGCCACGGCATCCTGTGCAACGTCCTGGAAAGAGCCTTCCAGACAGGTCATTCCCAGCACCACGGGAAACTGGCCGGCGTTGCTCAGGCTGCCCACGTCTGAATTCCTGACGAACCCCTTCAGGTCTCCCCACTGTCCTATGCTGCTATGTCCGACGTATTCGACAAACTGCTGTCCCTGATTGATATTGTTGATGACGGCCGACCTGACCGAGCTAACGGTGGAATGCGTGACCCGGTAGTAGACCTTCTGGACAGTGTAGCTATCCGGCAGCGTGTCATTTGCAATGGTGTCAGCAAGCTGCGGGAAGTTGCCGGCATTGCGCGTCGGGTCATAATCATCGGCGACAAACAGCGCACTACCCGATGCGGATTGTTGGGTTTGCACCCCCGAGCTCGCTTCGTAGGCGATGATCTTGTCAACGATGGCATTTGCCTGGTCCAATGTATCTACGGGTAGCCGGCCGACGTATAAGTCTGGCATGATGTCGGGACCGACGACAGCCGCATAGTAGTTCTCATCGGCTGTCTCTCCCAGCCAGGGATCGACCATCGCCTGGTACGGCGGGATGTAGTTGGGTGGCGAGGACCCCAGATAGTTGCGATAGTCGTATGACCCGTCCCCCATCAGCAGGACGTACCTCGGGCCCGGCGACCAATTGGCAACTGCGTACACAAGGAAGTCGTGAATGGCCTCGGGGTCAAGTACCCCGTTGCCGAATTGGTCGTAGACGTCCTGCACCTGGATGACTTTGGTTGTGAAATCGCCGGCCCGGTAGCCGGCCAGTCGATTGGCGGCATCGGTGAAGTCGGCGTGGGTGATGATGAGGTAGTCGGCACCATTTGATAACGCCTTCAGATCGTCGCCGGCATCCACCTGCTGTACCTTGTCTGGGTTGAGGATCGCCGGCTCCTGGAGTACGACGGCGATGTACCGTTCGGCCGATGGCGTGGCGTCGCCGAACCGGAGTGCCCACGAGGTTCCGGGCAGGGGGCTCGCCCGGGTACCGAGAAGTCGTACCGGATTGCGCGCATCCGTGATGTCGTACAGGCCAATCGCAGAACTGCTGAACCCGGTGATCTGGTACTGGGTATAGCCGGCAGGACGTGTGAAGAAAAGCCTGTCGCTCTGTGCCTCGAAGCTGCGGCGGTAATCGATCTCGAACCAATCTACGAGCAGAGCATCGGCGGCAATGCCGGGTAGCAGGTCCATTCTGACCTGCACGGTGTTGGCACCTGTACTCAGATCGGAGGATGTGGTGTTTCCCTGGACGACCATGCCGACCTGACCATCCCAGAGCACGCTGGTAACAAGGTGGCTATTCACGTAAAGCTTCGTCCAGTGATCTGGATTGACATCAGGATTGCTGGAGTAGCCAACCAGCTTTGCTCGCACGGCGACGTCGTGGGTGGCGGAAGATCGGCCGGGCGTCGAAACCGTGAAGTCACGCTCCAGTGGGGAGTTCGGATCCGCGTGGGACAGGTATTCCCAATACCAATGCGTATCGGATCCTCCGAGGTCGGGCAGGTCTGACCAGTACTGATGGTTTTCCTCAATATGGACGGTGGAGGGGAAGTCCGGTGCAATTGTCCCGGACCCTGGTGAGGCGATACGAGTTGACATGCGCCTGCCTGTCGCGCGGCCGGCAACGAGCCAGTAGACACGTGTGCCGGTGTAGCGTGACTCCGCTGCGTCAGGCCCTCGGCCATAGAACCGGACAATGTCCTCATAGTCGAGATAATTGTCGCCGTCTTTGTCCACGATTTCTAACGCAACCTCGCTCTCCGGCGTCAGGTTGAAATCCTCGAACAGTTGGAATGTGCTGAGTGGGTGGTCGTAGATTTGACTTGTCTGGCCTGAAACAAACAGCATGGTGCGCGTCAACTGATACAGACCCTCCCGGCTCACTTCGATGCGAAAACGCTTGCCACTATAGAATGACAGTGGCTCCACCTGGGGAAGTGCGCTCTGCGGCATGCGCCACATCCTGGCCTGTGCATAGTTGAGCAAGAGAGATCGTAGCGCTGGCTCGAATGGTCCTTCATCGATTGGTTTCCCCTTGACAGGCGGTGCTGTTGTATCGAACTTCACAACAACGCGCAGACGCGGGTAGACGCGCAGTATCTGTTTCCCGGGGTGATACTGGAATGGGTTCAGACGGAGTTGAACAAACTGCTGGCTGCGCAGCCGGCCTACTTCAACGACCTGCACGAGTTCTGCTGGATAGAAGTCGTCGCCGGTGGCCGGCTCAAGTTTAGGGGCCGGCGGTCCGTTCAGCGCTGCCAGAGACGGGGCTGTCGTCGGGTCAAAGCTCAGGGAGGGAGACGGGTTAGCTGCCAAGCGATAGCCTGTCTCGATCCGTGGTCCATCGGCCTCCAGAACCTGCACTCGCGGTGTGGCGATCCACGGGATCCCCAGGGTGACAAACTTGACCGGCAGCCGAGGGGTGCCCGGATCAGAGGTATGGCTGAACCCAGGCACGTTGATCTCGGCGAGTTCAAACTCGCTGGCTTTCTGCGCGCTCACCTGCCAGCCGTCAGGCAAGCGGAGCTCGAGGGTGATTGCTTCGTTGTTCGATTCCAGTAGATGAAGACCAGGTGACGGTGCCCCGGTGACAGGTTCGGCAGCCGGCGACTGTCCATGCGATTGCCAGGGGCCCAGGACGAATATCAGCATGGCCAGAATGGCCGCGCTCCCCTGTTTCCAGCTTCCTGCTCGCCTGCCAATATCTCTCATCGGTTTCACACCATACGACGCTGATCTGCGCTAACGTGTCACGATGAGCAGGCGGATCTGCCAGAGACGGTTTTTCCCAATCTGGATGGAGACCGGCCCATGCCATTCATTGGGTTGACCGGTCGAGGAGATAGTCTCCAGTTTGTAGTACCAGGTACCGGCCGGCACGCCGTGATCCACAAACGCGTAGGAAGCGCCGCCGGAGCCGATTACCCGGCTGGGGATCAGGGTGCTATTCACTCGTTGGTAGCCGGCATCCGGCTGTGCGCTGCGCCAGACGTTGAATCCCAGGTTGTCGATTTCGGTGATGGTCTCCCATGCTACCGTCACGCTATTGCCCGATGCTGTGGCTGTGAAGAGCCGCAAGGTGGTGGCTGTTGGCGAGCCGGATGTGTGCTTGAAGCCGAAGTTCACCTGTGTACAGATATCGCTACCAGGGCCGGCAAAGGTGAGCATTACCGGGCCTTGCGGCAGTGTGCGTGTCCAGGGCGGTTCTGCAGTCGGGGCTTCGGCGTTCACGAAGTAGGTTCCCGGGCCCAGCTCTCCCGAGCGGTATGGTGTTCCCGTAGTGGTGATCGTTTCCAGCGGCGGGAAGTCGCCCGCATCGAGTTGCTTGTTATCGTTGCGGTCCAGGATGATCTGGACTGTAAAGCCGGATAGCTGTGGTTCGAGCGAGGGATCATTCTGTATGCCGTCTTCGGTGATGTCTTCAAAGACAATGCCTCCGACGCAGAATGGACCTTCCTGACCCGGAAACGTCGGTGGGTGGTAGCCAAAGTCGGCCTCCATGTAGTTCTGACCGGGGCCCAGGTTCACCGTCTTCGGTTCGTTGCCGGTGGTTAGGGTGTAGCCGGCCGGCAATGTTGCCTCGTCCACATCTACGCAGTAGGTTCCTGGGGGAATCAGGGTGAAGTCATAGCCGCCATCGCCGGCGGTGACCAGGATGCGGTATGGAGAGCCGGCCTGCGGACAACTGCCCTGATACAGCCTCACCGTCACTCCGTTGATGCCGGAACCCGGTCCCTCGTCCTGTGCTCCGTTGCTATTAGCATCGCTCCACACAAAGTCCCCGATAGAACCACGCACGTCGGGTGTGGGTGTGGGTGTTGGTGTGTTGGTGGGCGTCGGCGTGCTGGTGGGCGTGTTAGTCAGTGTGTTAGTCGGCGTCGGTGTGTTGGTGGGCGTGTTGGTCGGTGTGTTGGTGGGCGTCGGCGTGTTGGTGGGCGTGTTAGTCGGTGTGTTGGTGGGCGTCGGCGTGTTGGTGGGCGTGTTAGTCGGCGTGTTAGTCGGCGTCGGTGTGTTGGTGGGCGTCGGCGTGTTGGTCGGCGTGTTGGTCGGTGTCGGTGTGTTGGTCACTGTCGGTGTTGGGGTTGCGGTTGGCGGACAACGATAGCCAAAGTCCGCGGTTAAATATGCCTCCCCCGCAGTAAGGGTTACAGCGTGAGGCTCGGGTCCACTTTCCGGACCGGAGACCAGCACATAGCATGCCGCCGGCAGTGTGCTCTCGTCCACGTCCACGGTGTACGAGCCGGCTTCCAGGTTGTTGAAGATGTAATAGCCGGCTGCGTCACTCTGGGTGGTGCGGATGACGGTATTGGTACTATCCTTCAAGTTGAGAGTGACGTTGGCAATGCCGGCGCCAGGCCCGCCGTCATCCTGCAAGCCGTTGCCATTCGCGTCATGCCATACGTAATCGCCAATGGAGGCCAGGCTCTCATTGTTCTTGTTGGGCGAATTGTGCGCGCCGGCCTGGTTCACGTCACCGCAGCCGGAGTTGATGCCAATGTTGATCAGATCCGATTTAAGAATGGAGAACTCGTAGATGATGTGCCATTCCCAGTACTCGCCGGACGTGCTGTTGTAGTCAAAGGCCGGCGAGTGATTCGTGAAGTCGGTCCAGTTAGAATTGTAGACGTTCCAGAAGAGCGATGTCGCCGCTTCGTCCACGTATTGGTTGTCCGGCGTAGTCCCCAGGTCGCTCTTGTCTTTGCCGGTCAATCCGGAGGTATACACACTGCCTGGCGTCACTTCATCCAAGAGATCCAGGGTGATGGAGAAGGCGCCGGATGGGCCAATAATGGCGAACTTGGCATGGTCGCTCTTGTGCAGTGACTTGAAATCATGGTCAACTGTCCACCCATCCAGCAGAAGATAATCTTTGTCGGCCTGGGTCCCGCCGTCGTGGGGTTTGGGGGCATAGACGTTGTCGTTGAAGGCACGATCTACTATGAATGCCCAGTAACAGGCGCCAGTGCCATCAAATCCATAAATGTTACCAGGAGCCAGCGCTTCATTACCTGTCCCTGATTTGTTGAAGTGTTTCAGAAAAGAGTAACTGCTGTCCAGCAAGCCGTCCACCGTGGGATTACCTGTGTGGGTCGGTGTGGCCGTTGGCGTCGGCGATGGGCCAGACGTGGCTGTGCTGGTCGGTGTGGCTGTTGGTGTCACCGTACCGCTGGTGTAGCAAACTTCCAGCTTGGGGCGCTGGCCGGCCGTGCCGTCGTCACTGCTCTTGAACTTCTTCTCCGCCTTGGGATGCGTGACATCGGCTTCCAGGATCACACCGAAGTTACTGGATGGGTCGCTGACCCAACCAGCAGCCAGGCTGGTGATATCCCAGGACCGCCAGACGTCAGTCGTGTCGTCCACAGAGGTGGAGGCCACCGTGCCACCAAAGTCGCCGCCGGGGGTTGTCCAGGGGAGGCTGGTTGCCTTATCCCGGTCGTTCCAGGTGACCTGATCTTCGTTCCACGAAGCTGTAACCCCGTGGGCGTTGATTGTTATCGGACCGCCAGAGGATTCCTTGACGTACAGCGAGAGGGTGGCGCTGCTGATGCTGACCCCAGGTGATATAGAGGACAGATCGAACTGCAGCAGTACCCGATTGAGCTTGCTATTCTCGGTTTTGACTCGAAGTTCAGTGTCACCACCGTGTCGTTCGTCTGGCTTGTCTTGCTTGATGTAGGCATCTTTGCCCCCTGCAGCGTCGGGTTGGAAGGTCTGGCAGGTCGGGCTTTGCAGCTCGACTTCGTCCAACCCGGAAGCCGGCTGTGCAAAGAGACTACCACCAAAGCCGGCCAGCAGGAGTGCAACACCGGTAATCCTCATGACAATCCATGAGGTCTTCCAGTACATGGTCTTCTTCTCTTTCCGGCAGGATGGTCCGCTTACGTAGCCGGATATGTAGCCGGCCTGTTGTAACATTGTTCGCCCGGCTCGTCCGTGTCCTGTGGTAGGTGCCCATTATCCCCCGTTGCGCAATTGGTGGAGCACATACTCAGCAATCATTCCCGTATCATTTACATACCGCTCCTCGCCTGTCTGCAAATGTCGGATATAGCCACGCATTGGGGGTGTACCATCCTCAATCTCTCGTGGTTCCAGCCAGAAGCGGATCAGGAATGAGGCGACGTGACGTTGCGGGGCTTTTTTCACGGCTCCCCTCTCTAGCAGATGGTCATCATCCATCAACTGCTCGCCGTTGTGGGCAGGATGGGCCGCTTTCGTCTCCGTGTTCACCACTTTCCGCCAATCTCTGCAGGTCCTATATTAA
>CAZHMV010000045.1:0-35049 GCA_964532665.1 uncultured Anaerolineales bacterium | reverse complement strand
TTCTTTTCCCGCGTAGACCTCACCTCTGCCCGTATAGGGCTTACCGGCGATATTGCACCCACGTTGACGAACTACCGCCTTCGGTGTTATAATCATGGTACTTATAGCGTTTCCGTAATGGGCAGCAATTGAGCAGAGAGGATGATAGCACATGGTGAGAGCAATCAAGCGCGTGATGACGCTGGCCGCTATTGGTGCGTTGGGCTACGTCTTTATCCAGCGCATGAAGGAGCGGGGGAACGGGCGGTTACCCATTGGGACTGTGACTGAAGAAGATATGGCTGTGACTGCCACGGACAGCGGGTATGAGATCGATGAGAGCAAGCTGGGCGGCGAGGTGAGCCAGGACTTGCTCGACATCCTGGTCTGTCCGGACGACAAGCAGGCACTGGAATACGTTGACGGCAAATGGCTGGTCTGTCACACGTGCGGCCGGCAATATCCGATTGTCGATGGAATCCCGGTGATGCTGATCGAGGTTGGCGACAAATACAGAGACGAAAGCCTGATAACGGCTGAGCCGGCTGCCGCTTGAACTGACCGGGGCCGGCTATCGCACACTACGCGTATCCGAGAGGCCGCCGCCGGTCGTTTCGACGACCCGTGGCGGCCTCTTTCGTCATTGTCAGATTACTCAAAGAGACAGACCACGATGAAGTCGCCACCCGTTCAATACCCCGATGATTTGGCGCGTGAGATGACCGAGGCGTTCATTCAAGGTGAACCGGTAAAGTTATGACTCTCGTAGATCGCCCGCATGCCCAGTCCATTGATGCCATTGTTGGGCTCTTGGAGACCGACATAGGACATGGCCTCTCTGCAGCGGAGGCTGCAGCTCGCATTCAGCGTCATGGCACCAATGAGCTGAAAGAAGCGCCCCGGCCAGGCCTGCTGGCGATGTTGTGGGAACAATTCGATGATTTTGTCATCTGGATGCTCATCGTCGCTGCCGGCATTTCCGCGCTCATCGGCCACTATCAGGGCGAGGGCTACACTGATGCCATCGCCATCATCGCCATCGTCATTCTGAACGCGGTGATGGGGCTGTTGCAGGAGCGGCGCGCCGAAAATGCACTGCGTGCACTGAAAAAGATGGCCTCGCCTGACGCGCACGTCGTGCGCGATGGGCGTGTCAGAACGATTCCGTCCCGCGAAATCGTACCGGGCGACATCGTGATCCTGGAAACCGGCAACTACGTGCCGGCCGACGTGCGCCTGGTCGAAGCTGTGAACCTGAAAATCGAAGAAGCTTCGCTGACTGGCGAGTCAGTGCCGGCGGCCAAACACGCCGATGTAGCCCTGGATGCCAACGCCGAGCTGGGAGACCGGGTCAATATGGCATTCATGAGCACAGTCGTCGCCTACGGCCGTGGGCGCGGCGTGGTCGTCAACACGGGGATGTCTACCCAGATTGGCCGGATCGCCGAGGTGATTCAGGCTTATGAGGAGGAGGAGACACCGCTCCAACGCCGGCTCAACCATCTGGGGCGTGTGCTCGGTTATGCGACTCTTCTCGTCTGTGGGATTGTCTTTGGCGTCAGCGTGGTGCGCGACACAGCGGTGGGCACGTTGATGACGGCCCCGTTGTCCTATCTGGCCACCTACGAGGCGCATCTCCTGGAGCTGTTCATGGTGGCTGTGAGCCTGGCCATTGCCGCCGTGCCGGAGGGCCTGCCGGCGGTCGTCACCATCACCCTGGCCCTGGGCATGCAGCGCATGATCGAGCGGCATGCCCTGATCCGCCGTTTGCCGGCTGTCGAAACGCTTGGCAGTGCGACCACGGTCTGCTCGGACAAGACCGGCACGCTGACGCAGAACGAAATGATGGTCGTCCAGGTCGAACTGGCCGGCAAGACGCTGAAGGTAGAAGGCGAAGGCTATCGGCCTGACGGAATGTTCAATCGGAACGGGCAGGATGTCAACCCGGATGACGATGAGGACTTGCAGATGCTCCTGCAGGCCGGCCTGCTCGCCAGTGACGCGCTTTTGAGCAAGGCCGAGGACGGTCGGGGGTGGGAGATCGCCGGCGATCCGACCGAGGGGGCGCTGGTCGCCCTGGCGGCCAAGGCCGGCTACCATCGGGATGAATTGGAAGCCCGCCAGCCGAGGATTGCCGAGATCCCGTTCGACTCAGAACGGAAGCGAATGACCACCGTGCACGACGTCCGCCATGCGCACGTGACCGCGAATGGCCGGTCGCCATACATCGCGTACGTGAAGGGTGCGCCGGACATCATCATGGGGCTCAGTAGCCGCTATCATAACCAGGGATTACCGGCCCCCTTGACCGACGACATTCGCGCACGAATCGCCCACGCGAACGAGCAGATGGCCGGCCAGGCGCTGCGCGTTCTGGCGGTGGCATACAAGCCTCTGGAAAAGCTTCCCGAGGAGATGGCACCCGCGTCGATGGAGAAGGACCTTGTATTCCTGGGGTTGGTGGGCATGCGCGACCCGGTGCGACCGGAAGTTGGGCCGGCCATCGAGCAGGCGCGCAGGGCCGGCATTCGGACAGTCATGATTACGGGGGATTACAAGGACACGGCGGTGGCCGTGGCGAGGGAATTGCATCTGCTGAGACATGGCTCGAAGGTCTTGACCGGCCAGGAACTCAATCATCTCGCGGACGATCAGTTGACGGAGATGGCTGAGGAAACCGACGTCTATGCCCGTGTGTCGCCGATGCACAAAGTGCGGATTGTCGAAGCTCTGAAGCGCCGGGGGGCGATTGTGGCCATGACCGGTGACGGCGTTAACGATGCACCGGCCCTCAAGCGATCCCACATCGGCATCGCCATGGGAGTCACAGGCACGGACGTCGCTCGCGAGACGGCCGACATGGTGCTGACCGACGACAACTATGCCTCGATTGTCTCGGCCATCGAGGAAGGGCGTGTCATCTACGACAACATTCGCAAGTTTGTCTTCTATCTGTTGAGCTGCAACGTCGGTGAGATTCTGATCATTTTCGTGGCGATCCTGGCCGGCCTGCCGTCGCCGTTGCAGCCGATTCACCTGCTGTGGTTGAACCTGGTGACGGATGGGCTGCCGGCGCTGGCCCTGGGGCTGGAAAAGGGCGAGCCGGACATCATGGAGCGGCCCCCGCGACCGCCAGAGCAGCCGATCCTTACACGAGATTTGTGGTCGCTCATTGGCGTGCAGTCGGTAATCGAAACCGTCGTCACGCTGGCCGCGTTCGTGTGGGCCTTGCGCACGTCCGGGAATGATCTTGTGTTTGCACGCACCATGGCGTTCACCACCCTCATCATGGCGGAACTGGCTCGGGCCTACACGTCGCGCTCCGAGCGGTACAGTCTGCGCGAGATCGGTCCGTTCACGAATCTGTGGATGCTCGGGGCGACGGTGTCGTCCTTTGCTCTTCTGGTGTTGGTGATTTACGTGCCATTCCTGCAGCCGGTGTTCAATACCACGTACCTGCACCCCGAGGCGTGGGTCGTGGTGGTCGTTCTGATGCTGATGCCGGCCATCGCAGCGGAGGTCGCCAAGTTCTGGCTACGGAGCCGGCCGCCTGGCGGCGGCGCGGGCGAGCAGCAACGTCGGCATGTTTCGGTGACGGGTGAAGCCGCGTAGGAGGGGGTATAAAGCAGGGGCGAGCAGTCACACTCAAACTCAGATTCAGGGAGGTGGAATGGCACTTTCGCGTGAAGAAGTATCTCACATCGCAGAACTGGCCAAGTTGGGGTTAACCGAAGAGGAGACGGAGCGGTTTCGGGAGCAACTCTCGGCGATTCTCGACTACGCCGCGATGCTCCAGCAGTTGGACACGGCGGCCATCCCGCCAACAGCCTCGGTGCTCGATCTGCAGAATGTGATGCGCGCCGACGAAGTTCGCCCGTCGATGCTTCGGGAAGACGTGCTGGCGAATGCGCCGGATGTGGAGGCCGGCCAGTTCAGGGTAAAAGCAGTATTGGAGTAGGGACAGCCCGCTTTTGGGGATCGCTTGACAAAGGAATGCCAGAGTTGATACTTCCTTGCAAACACGAAGAACAGGTAACCAAACAGGTACAACCTACCATCGATTTGCTGACCAACATGGACGAGTGGCATCCTGACGTGTTGCTTCAGCACGATATCCAACCAGCCGACTACAAAAGCGCTCTGGTTTTTCGGTCAGCGATTGAGAGTATCCGCGGTACGTTCATCGCTTCCTCGAAGCCTGGTCGTGAGGGTTTGATAAAGGATGTTCTGGAAAACCTGCTGCAACGTAGCCGTATCGAAGATTACGAGCAAACTGGTGGTCGCCGGCGACATGACTTTACAATCGCCCTTGAACGCGCTCCCGACTACTTTGTTGCTTTGGAAGTCAAGGGAGGTGAAGGCAATAGCATCAACATCTCCGAGCGTCCGTTATGGGCTCGCGAATTTGGTGTGTGGTCTCATCTCGACGGTGCTATCGTAAACCAGCCGACGCACGGTGCTCACTCGATCATCAACCGCCTGACCAATGAGCTGGTCAGACGACGCAAGTTGGTGGATGTTTTGTTTATCAAGGACATACTTTGCGGTACACGTACCAGGCCTTGTCCAAAGTATCCAGGCCAGGAAGATAGAATCGGACTTCGGGCAGCGCCCGATGTCTTCTTGTTGCCTCAGCGCATTCCTTCACTCGACGATCCGGAGCCACCTGTTCACACGTTGGATACATTGAGATTGCCAAGGCTGGTCTTGGAGCTATTCGGTGTGGATTCCGCTGAACAGGACAGACATATCTGGCGAGTTCACGTGAAGGTCGTTGAACTTCCCAGCGGGCGACTACGACGGGAGGTTCAAGTCTGGCATCAAGAGACGCTCGTTGACGAGAGCAAATCTCGAACATGGCGACCATAGGAGGGGGTAGATACTTTGTCTGATGGTGTGAAGGAGGCACGACAACTATATCTTTTCGAGCATGCAGAGGTGGTCACGGAACTCGATGCACGGTTGTGGCACGGTTCGTTTAACAGCCGAGAAAGCACGCTTCAGCAGCTAGCTCCTTACGTCGGCAAGATGAAATCGGGGATGGCCAGGGTGCTTATAAAGCTATACTCAAAACCCGGAGATACGATACTGGACCCCTTCTGTGGTTCTGGCGTAGTTCCTCTTGAAACTGTGTTAGCCGGGCGGCGTGCTTGGGCCAATGATCTAAGCCCTTACGCCTACGTATTAACACGCGGGAAATTGGAAGCGCCCGGAAGTCTAATGGTAGCTGTCGAAAGAGCCAAAACGTTGATTGACACCGTAGAACAAGAGGCTCCCACCGTAGACCTTACCGTCATCCCTGAATGGGTGCGTGAGTTCTTTCATCCTGCCACATTGCGTGAGGTCTTAGCGGCGTTCCGCATACTGCGTCAACAGGAAGAGTATTTCCTGACTGCCTGCCTGTTGGGAATCCTGCATCACGTACGTCCTGGCTTTCTGTCTTATCCTGCCAGCCATCTTGTTCCCTACTTGCGCAAGAAGAAGTATCCACCTCATGAATTCCCGGAGATGTATGCTTATCGTGATTTACGCTCTCGGCTGCTGGCAAAGGTCAGGCGAGCCTATCGTCGCCATATGCTGCCTGTTGATTGGGAGCAGCGTGAGTACCAGGTATGGCAAACGAACTCCATGGACTTGCCTATTGGAGATGCTACCGTAGATGCAATCATTTCAAGTCCTCCCTACTTTGGAGCGTTGGACTACGCACGAGATAACCGACTAAGATTATGGTTTCTGGGTTGTGAAGATTGGAAAGAGCTAGATGCCTCCTTGACAGCCAGTAGCAAGGTGTACTTGCCGCAGATGGCCGTTTGCCTGAGAGAAATGTTTCGCGTTCTGAAGGCGGGGGGTTATTGTGTGTTGGTCTTGGGAGATGTGGAACGGGATGGAAAAACGCGTCGCACGGCGGAAATCTTGGCCAATCTGGCGGTTGAAGAAACGCAAAACCGTTTTGTGGTCGATACCATCTACGACGACCATATTCCTGATGAACGACGTTCACGACGGCAGACTCGGACGACCAAGTTCGAACGCATCTTGGTAATGCACAAGGAGTAATTGCGAGACAGAGCCTGGTTGAAAACCTTGGTGAAATGGTTGGTTCCCTTCACGCAATACGCAATACGCAATACACAATCAGTTTTCTGGAGCGATCTCACTTGCAAGAACTACACCAACTGACCGTTCACGAAGCCCACGAACTGCTCCACGCCGGCCACATCACGTCGGTCGAACTGACCGAGGCGTTGTTGGATCGCATCGCGGCGGTGGACAACGCGGTGAAGGCGTATCTCACGCTGACGCCGGAGCTGGCGTTGGAGCAGGCGCGGGCGGCGGACGACCGCCGGCAGGCTGGTGAGGACAACCCTTTGTTGGGTGTGCCTGTGGCCGTGAAGGACCTGCTCATCACCGAAGGCGTCCCGACGACCGCCGGCTCCCGCATCCTGGAAGGGTTCCTCCCGCCGTACAACGGGACGGTCATCGAGAAGCTAAACGTTGCCGGCGCGGTCCTGTTGGGCAAGACCAACCTGGACGAGTTCGCCATGGGCTCATCCACCGAAAATTCCGCTTTCTGTGCGACCCGCAATCCGTGGGACCTGGATCGGGTTCCGGGCGGTTCCAGCGGTGGGAGTGCCGCCGCCATCGCTGCTGATGAGGCCGTGTTTGCGCTAGGGACGGATACTGGTGGCAGCATCCGGCAGCCGGCCTCGCTGTGTGGCGTGGTCGGCCTGAAGCCGACGTACGGCCGCGTGTCACGCTATGGTGTCATCGCCTTTGCGTCATCTCTGGACCAGATCGGCCCCATCACCAAGACGGTGCGGGACGCGGCGCTGGTGTTGAATGGAATCGCCGGCTATGACCCGTGCGATTCCACGTCTGTCAATCGCCCGGTACCGGACTACACCGCCGGGTTGAACGGCGAAATCTGGGGTATGAGGCTGGCAGTTCCTCGGGAGTATTTCGTTGAGGGGATGGAGGCCGGCGTGGAGTCGGCCGTGCGGGCGGCGCTGGAGACCCTGGCCGAACTGGGGGCGGAAATCCAGGAGGTCAGCCTGCCGCACACGGACTACGCGTTGCCGACCTACTACCTGATCGCGCCGGCGGAGGCGTCGGCGAACCTGGCGCGGTACGACGGCGTCAGGTTTGGGCTGTCGGTGCCGGCGGACGAGATGTGGGAGGGCTTCCGGCAGACCCGTGGACAGGGGTTTGGCCCGGAGGTCAAACGCCGGATCATGCTGGGAACTTATGCGCTGTCGGCCGGCTACTACGACGCCTACTACAAGAAGGCGCAGCAGGTACGAACCCTGATTCAGCAGGACTTCGACGAAGTGTTCCAGTCCTGCGACGTGGTCGTGGCACCGACCTCTCCGACCACCGCTTTCCGCCTGGGCGAAAGGGTCGATGACCCGTTGCAGATGTACCTGAGCGACATTTTCACGCTGAGCGTGAACCTGGCCGGCCTGCCGGGGATTTCGGTGCCGTGTGGCTTCTCCAACGGGCTGCCGGTGGGGGTGCAGTTCATTGGCCGGCCATTCGAGGAGGCGATGCTGCTGCGGGTGGCCCATGCGTATGAACAGGCGACGGAGTGGCACCGGAGGAGGCCGGCGCTGTGAGCAGCGGACGGATGGGTGAGGCTGGCGAATCGTTGCTAGGCTGTGACGTCGCTGATGGAGGGATCGAGTACTCCCAAGAGTCGAAAGTGCTGAGTTATCGCTATGTCGAGGTGGCCTGCCGCTGAGTCGACAACTGCGTCTCAGGTGAGGTAAAATCATGCCGGAGCTTTCTCGCTTCTTTGGGATCATCATTCGCATGTACGCAGAGCCGGAAGCTCCGCATCATCGTCCCCACTTTCATGCCTACTATCAGAATCACGCCGCTGTCTACGGCATTGATCCCATTGAGACGATAGGCGGCACGCTGCCTCGCAGGCAACAGCGGTTTGTAGAAGCGTGGGCGGAACTACATCAAGGTGAACTGCTGGAGAATTAGGGGCGACTAGCGTCTGGGCAGCTTCCGTACAAGATTGCGCCGCTTCGGTGAAGGGAGGGCACGATGACCCATCTGATCTATCGGGTTGTTGATTTTGAGATTGTCGGTCCATATTCACTGCGGGTAGTGTTTGACGACGGGATGGAACAGGTTATTGACTTTCGGCCTGTGTTAGAGGGGGATCTGTATGGGCCATTGCAGGACGAACATCTATTCAATCAAGTCGAGATAGACCCTGAAGTGCACACGTTAGTGTGGTCGAATGGGGCTGACTTTGATCCGGCAGTTTTGCATGATTGGCCGAAATATGCAGAAGACATGAGGCGAATGGCGAAGCGGTGGGCCAGGATGAGGGCAAAGGTTGCATAGGAGTGAGACATCATGAAGGTGATCATCCCCGTGGCCGGCCGTGGCACGCGACTGCGGCCGCATACGCATACCAGGCCGAAGCCGCTGGTGACGGTGGCCGGCAAGCCCGTGCTGGGGCACGTCCTGGACACATTGGGTGGCCTTCGACCGGACGAAATCATTTTCATCGTCGGCTATCTGGGCGAGCAGATCGAGGAGTACGTTGAGAACAACTACGATTTCTCGGCCCGCTACGTCGAGCAGAAAGAGCTGAAGGGTCAGGCCCACGCCATCGGTCTGGTCAAAGAGCACGTCGATGGTCCGATCCTGATCATCTTTGTCGATACCATCGCGGATGCGAATCTCGAGACGCTGGCCGGCCTGGACGCCGACGGAGCGATCTTCGTCAAAGAGGTTGAGGACCCGCGACGATTCGGCGTGGTGACTCTGGACGCGGATGGCTACATTACGCGCTTTGTGGAAAAACCTGACCGGCCGGTGTCAAATCTGGCCGTGATCGGCATCTATTATCTGAAGGATTCGGGCTTGATGTTCGAGTGCATCGACGAGCTGATCGAGCGTGACATCCAGACCAAGGGCGAATACTACCTGGCCGACGCGCTGCAACTGATGATTGACCGGGGGAACCGGCTGGTCGCGCCCACTGTGGATGTGTGGGAGGACTGCGGGACGCCGGAAGCCGTCCTGAAGACGAACCGCTATCTTCTCGAAAATGGCCGGGCCGACGAAGTGGCCTGTGAGTCGATAAGCTCCGTGACGATTCCACCGGTGCACATCCATCCGACGGCGAAGATCACGAATTCGGTCATTGGGCCATACACCACGGTGGCCGCCGGCTGCCGGATCGAGGATTCGGTCATTCGGGACTCCATCATCGATGAAGGGTCGATCATTGTCGATACGATGCTGGACCAGTCCCTCATTGGCAAAGAAGCGTTTGTGAAGGGGCGGTTTCGCCGGTTGAACGTCGGCGATTCCGCCAGTGTGGACTTCAGCAGTGACTGAGACCGACGTCACCGTCGAAGCCTACTCGGGGTACCGGTTCGGGGAGCGTCCGCGAGCCTTCACCTGGCGGGGCCGGCGCTACCAGGTGCTCGATGTTGAGCGCCGCTGGCGGATGCCTGGCGGAACCGGATTTGTAGTGACGGCTGCCTTGCGAGCTGGGGACTCTGAGCCGGCAGCCGGCGGTGAGAGTCGGCCAGTCGAACGGTGGGAATTGACGTACGACGAGGTACAAGACAGATGGCACATCCGTTGTGCCGATCAATGACGATAAGGAGACAGAGATGATTGTAGGTGTGCCCACGGAGGTGAAAGACAACGAGTACCGGGTTGCGTTAACGCCCGGCGGTGCGCAGATGCTGACTCAGCATGGCCATCGCGTATTGGTGCAGTCGGGGGCCGGCGAGGGTAGCGGGTTTGCCGACGACGAGTATCAGCACAGCGGTGCTGTCATCGTCCCCGACGCTGCCGGCGTGTGGTGCGAGGCAGATATGATTCTCAAGGTGAAGGAGCCGGTACCGGCCGAGTACGAGTTCCTGCGTAAGGGGTTGGTACTCTTCACGTACCTCCACCTCGCTGCCGACGAGGAATTGACGCATCGCTTGCTGGACACGGATGTTACCAGCATCGCGTACGAGACCGTGGCGCTGGACAACGGCCACCTGCCGCTGCTGATTCCCATGAGCGAAGTTGCCGGCCGCATGGCAATTCAGGTGGGGGCCCACTACCTGGAGAAAATGTGTGGCGGTCGTGGAAAGCTGCTGGGCGGCGTGCCAGGGGTGCGCCCGGGCGACGTTGTCATTGTGGGTGGTGGCACTGTGGGGACGAACGCTGCTCAGGTGGCTTTGGGTCTGGGTGCCCACGTCATCATTATCGATCGAGACCTGGAGCGCCTGCGCTATCTGAGCGAGATTCTGCATGGCAATCTGACCACGCTGAGTTCCAACCCGCGCAACATTGCCATGAGCGTTCAGCGCGCCGATTTGGTGGTTGGTGCCGTGTTAATACCCGGTGCAAGAGCCCCGCATCTCGTTACGCGGGAGATGGTCAGTACGATGCATACCGGCAGCGTCATCGTGGACGTTGCCATCGACCAGGGAGGGTGCATCGAGACCAGCCGGCCTACCACGCATAGCAACCCGACCTTCGAGGTGGATGGCGTGATCCACTACGGAGTGACCAACATGCCGGGGGCCGTACCCAGGACATCCACGTATGCGCTGTCCAACGCAACACTGCCGTATGCTTTGTTGCTGGCCGATGAGGGCTTTCTCGGTGCTGCTCGCCGCAACCGTGCCCTGGCGCGGGGTGTAAATACCTATCAGGGTCATATCACGCATCAAGCGGTGGCGGCGAGTTTCGATCTACCCCATCATTCTCTAGAGGAGCTCTTCGAGTGAGTGTACAAACTTTCCCAAGTCGTCTGAAAGATCGTCCAGTCGTACGTGATCGCCTATCCCGCCGTGTGCGCGCAACGCCGCCTTCGGGAATCCGCCGTTTTTTCGACATTCTGGCCACGATGCCAGATGTGATTTCCCTTGGGATTGGCGAACCTGACTTCGTCACACCGAAGCACATCACCGCCGCCGGTGTCGCGTCACTAGATGAGGGCCACACCGGCTATACCTCGAACTCCGGGATGATTGAGCTTCGGCAGTTGGTCAGTGATCTCCTGGCCGATCGCTACAACGTTCGGTATGACCCCGAAAAGGAAATCCTGATCACGGTTGGTGTGTCGGAGGCGTTGCATCTGGCGGCGTTGGCCACCGTGAACGCCGGCGATGAGGTGATCGTCCCGCAGCCAAGCTTCGTTGCCTACACGGCCTGTGTGCTTTTTGCTGAGGGTGACCCTGTTCCCATCCCGACCTACGTGGAGCACGACTTCCAGGTCACAGCCGAGCAAATCGAGGCTGTCATCACACCGCGTACTCAGGCCCTGCTGATTGGATATCCCAACAACCCAACCGGTGCTGTGATGAGCCGCGAGCGCCTGATGGAGATCGCTGACCTGGCTGAGCGCTATGACTTGCTGGTCATCTCTGACGAGCTGTACGACCGGCTGGTGTACGGTGTGGAGCACGTTTGCTTTCCTGCACTACCCGGGATGAGGGAGCGAACGCTTCTCCTGGGTGGGTTCTCCAAGGATTTTGCCATGACCGGCTGGCGCATAGGCTTTGCTTGCGGGCCGGCGGAGCTGATGAGCGGCCTCCGAAAGATCCATCAGTACATCATCATGTCGGCCCCCACGCCGGCCCAGTACGCTGCCATTGCGGCCTTGTCGGATTCGCGGTCTGAAGCGTCAGTCCAGTCCATGCTTGAGGCGTATGATGGTCGCCGGCGTGTCATCGTTGATGGATTCAATGCAATCGGCATGGATTGTTTCGAGCCTCGCGGCGCGTTCTATGCCTTCCCGTCGGTGAAACGAACCGGCCTGTCTTCGGAGGAGTTCTCGGAGCGACTCTTGTTGGAAGAGCAGGTGGCCGTGGTGCCGGGCAACGCTTTCGGCGCCGGCGGTGAGGGATATGTGCGGTGCGCCTACACCGCGTCCATGCCAGATATTGAGGAGGCGCTCAACCGCATGGAGCGGTTCGTGGCTCGCTACAGCTAGATTCTGAAACCGGACTGTGGTGGCCGGCATGGCGCTCGTGTTCCGTATTGCGTACTGCGTATTCCGTGACCTGAGAAGCATCCCTTTACGCATTGCGGATCGCGTTTCACGTTTCGCGTTGGGTTTCACGCCTGTCCTGTGGATAGCCGGCCTGGCGTTAGCATCTGCCGGCTGCCAGCCCACGGGCCCGACGCCGATTGAGTACACGGTCCCGACGGCCGTCCGGGCCACGCCCACATCGATAGCGCCGCTGGCGCAAGCCTCACCGACACGTCCGCTGCCGTCGTCGGAGACGCCGGCCGTGCCGCCGATAGAGCTGGCGCAGCGTGCACCTGAACCCACAAGTGTCCAGGTGGTCACCCATGCCGGGTGGAACATGTTCCCGCTGGCGCCAGGTGGTCGGGTCCTGACGCCCACCGCCGGCCGTGACACGGTTCTGTGGGTCGCGCCGGCCGGCCCTGGGCTGGGGCTGTACCTGCACAACTTGCGGACCGGCGAGAGCCAACGCATCGCTGCGCCATCGGAGCCGGGTGGCTGTGTCTGCCGTGGCTACCGGCAGGGTGACTGGGTCGTGATGGTCGAGACCAGGCCAGGGGCCACCTGGTGGGAGGTGTCCGCCGTGAACCTGGTTGCGGGCAAGCCGATACCGATCGGCCGTACGGATGACCCGGCGACTCTGACGTCACTGCGGCCAGGTGAGTTTGCTGTGAATGCTGCCGGGCTGGTCGCGTGGAAAGATGTCGCGACTGATGCGGATGGATCGGTCGTGGAAACCTTGCGCTTGCACGATGCCGTGACCGGCGAGGTGTCGGATATTGTGGCTGTTCGGTCGCCGGTGCGAATCGAGCGCACGGCGATGTACGGCGACTGGGTGGTATGGAATCAGGCCACGGAGGGCGAGGCCGGCACGCGAGGCGATGTGTTCGCCTACAATGTCCGGTCGGATGCGCTGTTCCCCGTTGGGGAGACCGGGCGCGCCTGGGAACCGGCCATCTGGGGCACGACCGTTGTCTGGAAGCAGGCCGATGGCCCCTTTGCCGACGGCGATGTGTTCTTGTTCGACCTGGAGACGGGGCAGGGCCGGCTGTTGACCGAGGGGGGCCGCGTGTCTGCGGTGGGGGCTGGCGATGGGTTTGTGGTCTGGTCGTCGGCCACGCAGGGGGAGATCATTCGCCATGACCTGGCTGCCAATACCGACGAAGTTATCGGTCACGGTGCTGTTGGCTGGCTGGCTGTGGGCGCGAACACGGTGGTCTGGTTGTTGGATGGCGACCCAGAGACGCTGCACGTGGCGTGGAGGCGGTAGCGGGATGCGAGATGCGGGATACGAGATACGGGATGCGCGAGACGCAAGACGTAAGACGCAAGACGTAAGACACCATACACCGTATATGATCTCATGTGGGAATGATCGTTCTGGAGTACAGAAGTCGTGACACGTGACTATGAAGCCGTCATCGGTTTGGAAGTGCATGCCGAGTTGATGACCCGGTCCAAGATGTTTTGTGGCTGTTCGGCTGCGTACCATGGGGTTGAGCCCAACACGCAGGTGTGTCCTGTGTGCCTGGGCATGCCTGGCTCGCTGCCGGTCATCAACGAGCGGGCGGTCGAGTTCACCGTGAGGACGGCGCTGGCGTTCAACTGCGAAATCGCCGAATTCGCCAAGTTCGACCGCAAGAACTACCACTACCCTGACCTGCCGAAGGGGTATCAAATCTCCCAGTACGACATGCCGCTGTCGCGGAATGGCTGGTTGGAGATCGAGGTGGATGGACAGGTCAGGCGGATTGGCGTGCGCCGGGTTCACCTGGAGGAAGACACGGCCAAGCTCACGCACGTGGATGGCTACAGCCTGGTTGACTTCAACCGATCCGGCGTTCCGCTGATTGAAATTGTGAGCGAACCGGATATCCACACGCCGGAAGAGGCCCGTGAGTACGCAACGCGAATCCGGCAGATTGTGAGATGGATTGGGGTGTCCACCGGCGACATGGAGGCCGGCGCGTTGCGGGTCGAGCCGAATATCTCCGTGCGGCCCAGGGGCAGCGATGTGCTTGGCACGCGCACGGAGATCAAGAACCTGAACAGTATCCGCGCCGTCGCGCAATCCCTGGCGTACGAGATTCAGCGACAGATTGACGTTCTTGAATCGGGCGGCACTGTGGTGCAGCAAACTTTGGGGTGGGACGATGCGCGAGGCATCACGGTGCCGCAACGCTCGAAGGAATACGCCGAGGACTACCGCTACTTTCCTGAGCCGGATCTGCCGCCGCTGGTTCTGACGCCGGCCTGGGTCCAGGAAGTTCGCCAGGCGCTGCCGGAGCTGCCGGAGGAGCGCCGGCGACGCTACATGGAGCAGTTTGGGATGTCGGCCTACGATGCCGGCGTGCTGACGGCGAATCGTGCGACGGGCGTGTACTTTGAGGAGGCAGTGGCGGCCTACGGCAACGACCCCAAGAACGTCGCCAACTGGGTGACGGGTGAGCTTTTCCGTGTGCTGAACGAAACGGGGACCCCTATTGAAGCAAGCCCCATCAAGCCTGAGGCGCTGGCTGAGCTTCTGCAGGCTGTAGACGATGGCGTCATCAGTGTCAGCAAGGCCAGAGATGTTTTTCAGGCCATGATTGAGACAGGCAAAGGTGCCAGGGAAATCATCGAGGAACGGGGGCTGCGGCAGATCAGCGATGAGGACAAGCTGCTGGCAGTAATCGATGGGGTGATCCAGGACAACCCGCAGCCCGTGAATGACTATCTCGGGGGCAAAGAAAAGGCGATCGGTTTTCTGATAGGCCAGGTAATGCGTGCAACACGCGGCCAGGCCAATCCGGGCATGATTCGACCCTTGCTGGAAAAGCGCCTGTCAGCGCTGGAGTCGGCGGGCGACCAGTGATCAGTAACCAGTGATCAGTGAACGGTTCCCGAAGAATGGGTGAGTGACATAGATACTATCACACTTGATCTGACTGACATGGCCCACGGCGGAGCTGCTCTTGGCCGGCACGGGGGGAAAGTCGTCTTCGTCGATGGCGGGCTGCCAGGCGAGACGGTGCGCGCTGTGATTGTCGAAGATCACAAGCGTTACGCCCGCGCTCGCCTGGTGGAGGTAGTGACGCCGGCCGCAGACCGAATATCAGCTCCACGCTGTCCGCACTTCGGTGCTCCCCAAGCGCGCTTCGGCGTTGAGGGGCCTGTCACTTCGGCAGGCTCAGTGCGTGGCCTGGGTCCCTCGACGGGCTTGGGGCGCAACTCCGCCGAAGGGCCGACCAGCGCCGGCCAGTTCTGTGGCAGTTGCCAGTGGCAGCATGTCAGTTATGCGGCTCAACTGCGCTACAAGCAGGCGATCGTGGCTGACCAGTTGCGGCGGATTGGCGGCATCGACGCACCCGTCGTACGTCCCACACTGGGGATGGACGATCCGTGGCACTACCGGAACCATGCTCAGTTTCGGCTGGGTCCCGATGGGGCGCTGGGCTTTATCGGGATCGACGGCCGAACAGTGGTCGATGTCGAGGTCTGTTACATTATTCACCCCCTCTTGATAGACCTGTTTGAGCAACTCGAACTGGATTTTCCGGCGCTTGAGATGGTGTCACTCCGGGCCGGCATCAACACCGGCGACCAGATGGTCATCCTGGAAACGGTGGATGACGAAGTGCCGGCGCTTGAAATTGACATAACTGGATCGTGCGCGTTGCAGTTGTCGGATGGGCCGGCGGTCAGCCTGGCTGGCAATACATATATCGAGGAGAGCCTGCTGGGGCATCGGTTTCGGATTTCGGCCGACTCCTTCTTCCAGGTGAACACGGAGATGGCTGGCCGGCTGGTGGAGGTGGTGCGCGGCTACCTTGGTCCACGGGGCTACGAAACGTTGCTGGACCTGTACTGCGGCGTCGGCATCTTCGGGATCTGTCTGGCCGATGACGTCGGCGAGGTGATCGGCGTCGAGGAGAACCCCATGGCCGTGGACGATGCTCTCGTCAACGCTGAACCGTTTGACAACATATCTTTTTACGAGGGGCCGGTGGAAGCGGCGCTGCCGGCCATCGAGGGGCGGATTGACTCGGTGGTTCTCGATCCGCCGCGCGCGGGCGTCGAGGCGGAGGCCCTGGAATCGCTGGCCCGCCTGCGGCCGGCGCGCATCGCCTACGTTTCCTGCGACCCGGCGACCCTGGCGCGGGACGTGCGCCGGCTGGGTGAGGCTGGCTACCGCCTGGTGGAGGTGCAGCCGGTTGACATGTTCCCGCAAACGTATCACATCGAGTCAGTTGCCTTGCTGGTGCCGTTCGACTAGAATTGGACAGTGCGGGATCGTGAAACGTAAAACGTGAAACGTGAGGAGCGGTTCACGTTTCACGTCTTCACGTTTCACGTTTTGTGTCGCGTTTATGCTGCGTCAACAGTATCGGGGTTTCGGACTCCGTTCAGAGACTCGTGCATAGGAACCGAAAATGGGTGCAATACTTGATCCGACATTTGAGGAGCGCCTTCAGTCAAATCCCACACAGCGGGTTGACATCATCGTGCGCACCGTGGACGATCCCCGGAAACGGGTGTCCCAGGTGGCGGCACATGGCCTGTCTATTCGCCACACGTACAGCCTGATCAAAGCTTTGGCGGCGACGGGGCTTGGTATGTCTGTTCTACGACTGGCGGACGAGTCATGGGTGAAAAAAATTGAGCCCGACGAAGAAGTCCGCACCATGAAAGGTGAAGGGGAGACAAGGCGATAGCGTAACAGAGGACGAACGAGGGGAACCGTTTCCTTGTCTCCCCCCCTTGTCTCCCTGTCATAGATAGGAGTAACAATCATGGACCCACGCAAACTGCATGGCACCCTGGCAATGTCGATGGACAGCGCTGCGGAAGACGAAGTGATGCCCGTCATCGTGCGGCTCCGGCCAACTCTGCGTGCTGATTCTGAAGAGGCGGCCTATCTGGAGGAGATGGCTGTTGGCCCGGTTGTATATCGCTACACCTTGCTGCCGGCCATCGCCATACAGGCAACGGCGGCGCAAATCGAGCAAATGACTGACAACCCGGCTGTGGATAGAATCTGGCCCGATCTGCCGGTCCACACGATGCTGGATGTCTCCGTCCCGATGGTGCGAGCACCCAAGGTTTGGGATGCTGGCTTCGCCGGCCAGGGTGTCACCATCGCCGTCGTGGACACCGGGATCGACATCCAACATTCTGATTTCGAGGGGCGTATCGCTGATACAGCCGACTACACCGGCCAGGGTGCTGACGACAACAACGGCCACGGCACCCACGTGGCATCCATCGCAGCCGGCAGTGGTGCAGCCAGCGACGGCAAGTATCGCGGTGTTGCGCCTGAGGCGACTATCATCGCTGCCAAGGTGTTGCGGGGGGATGGATCAGGCAGCCAGAGCGATGTGATGGCCGGCATCGAGTGGGCTGTGCAGAAGGGGGCTCAGGTCATCAATCTATCCCTCGGCGGACCACCCACGCCATGCGATGGTACGGATGCGCTCTCGGATCTGGTCGATGCGGCGGTCGATGCCGGCGTAGTCGTATGTGTGGCGGCCGGTAACTCTGGCCCGGCCCAGTTGACCGTCGGCTCGCCGGGTTGTGCCCGCAAGGTCGTCACAGTTGGCGCGACGGTGAGCGACCCGAGCACGGGCTACGATGAGATAGCGCGCTTCTCATCGCGCGGTCCTACGGCTGATGGCCGGCGCAAGCCCGATCTGGCGCTCCCCGGGGTTGGGATCATCGCGGCGCGAGCCGGCGGCACCTCTCTCGGGAATGTGGTCAACGATCACTACACCTCTCTGCAGGGCACGAGCATGGCGACGCCTCACGCGACGGGGATCGCCGCCTTGTTGCTGTCTGCCAGCCCGGACCTGAGCCCGGAGCAGGTCAAGCGGCGCATGGTGGCCGGTGCGCGGACCATGCACCTGGATGGCAACACGCAGGGAGCCGGTCGAGGGGATGCGTACAATGCGTTCCTGGATCAGGCCGGCCAACCCCTGCCAGTGCCGCCGACGCCGGAGGAGCCCGGCGGCTGTCTACCCAGTGTGATGAGCCTCCTCCGTCGATGAGTGGAATGATTGATCTGCACCGCACACTGAGCGGTGCTGTTGGCCCTCGCCCTTCGCCAGGTGGCAAGTGGGGACGGGGGCCTTTTGCTGGGTAGCTACTCACCCTCCCGCAGGTTTGGAGCTTTTCTGGCCGAGAATCGCTGCTTCAAGGCCGTTTTTCGGGTGCAAAACCATTGCGCATCGCAACCTGCGGGAGGGTAGCTGAGTAGTGACTTTGTTGGAATCACTGCGGACCAGAAAGAGGGTCGATTGGCTTATGGACGACAAGGTCGGTCGTTTGAGTGAGACTGCGGTCGGAGGTGCTCAGGTTGCTGTTCGCGAAACCGGTGATGAAGAGATAACGCTGGCCCGTACCCTGGGCTACTTTGACGCAACGATGATTGGTGTGGGTGCCATGATCGGCGCCGGCATCTTCGTGCTGACCGGTATTGCCGCCGGGCAGGCCGGGCCGGCTGCCATCGTTGCTTTTGCCCTGAACGGGGTTGTCACGCTGTTCACGGCCCTGAGTTATGCCGAATTGGCCTCAGCGATCCCCGAGGCCGGTGGTGGATACTCTTTTGTCAAACGGGCCATGCCGGATATCATGGGCTTCATTGCCGGCTGGATGCTGTGGTTTGCTTACACCGTAGCATGCAGCCTGTACGCGGTTGGCTTTGGAGGCTACTTTCTGGAACTGCTCGCCAGCTATGTGCCGGCGCTGCATTCGCTCCTCGTGGGCGTGTTGGGCCACCGGGGGGCCGTCTCGCTGGTGACGATCTCGATCGCAACTTTCTTTATCAGCCTGAACGTGGCCGGCGCTGATGTGACGGGCAAGGCTGAGAATATCATCACCATGACGAAAATCCTGATTCTGGGGCTTTTCGCTGCCTTTGGCTTGCGAGTCATTGCCGGCAGTCCCCAACAGGCTCTGGCCAGTTTCCACCCGATGTTCCCCAACGGCTGGGGGGGCGTCGTGATTGCCATGGGGCTGACCTTCATCGCCTTTGAGGGCTATGACCTGATCGCCACCGTCAGTGAAGAAATCAAAGACCCGACTCGGAATATCCCCCGAGCAACCTTCACCTCTCTGGCTGTCGCGGTCGTTATTTATTTGTTGATCATCTTCGTGTCTATTGGCGCAGTGGATCCGCACACGTTTTCTATCTTTGGAAAGACGGTTGACCAATTGCCGGCCGACCTTGGCATCACCAGGCCCTTCGATGCGAGCGATCCGGCGATTAACACAGCCTGGGAGATTCTGGGGGTTTACAAGGAAACCGGCATCGTCCGGGCAGCAGAGAATTTCATGCCATCTGTGGGTGTTTTGATCATTGTCTTCGGCGGCCTGTTTTCCACGATGTCGGCACTAAATGCGACAGTTCTGGCATCTTCCCGGGTGGCTTTCTCCATGGGCCGGGAGCGGAAATTGCCGCCACTGTTAGCTTTGATCCATCCGGAGCGACGGACGCCTCACGTGGCTGTGCTGGTTTCAGGAGTGATGTTGATCTTGATAGCGGTGGCTCTACCTATTGAGGCAGTCGGCTCGGCGGCCAGCCTGTTGTTCCTTTTGAGCTTCACTCTGGTCAATGCCTCGTTGATACTGATTCGGCGCCGGGAACCGGATCTGAAGCGAGGTTATCGGGTGCCCCTCTACCCATTGCCACCGATTCTGGGGATTCTGACATGTATTGGATTGGCGGTGTATCAGTTTAACTTCCAGCCGCTGGCGTGGTTCGTTGGTGTGGGGTGGATTGGACTTGGCATCCTGGTGTATCTCTTCTACTCTGCCACCCTGGAGGAGCGAGAGGAATTGGCCAGGTACAAGATTGTCCACGAGGAAATCGTCGCTGTTAAGGAGTTTTCGGTGCTGGTGCCGGCGCGCGGCCGACGTCAGATGAATACGTTGTCCCAGTTTGGGGCCGCCATTGCCAGAGATCACGGTGGTGAGCTGTTTGCGCTCCACGTCATTCGCGTTCCCACGCAGTTGAGCCTGACTGATGGCCGGATGTTCCTGAGTGAGGGCAAGCCGATCATGGAGGAGGCCATAGCAGTGGGCAAGGAATGGGATGTGCCGGTGCGCACCATGATTCGCATCGGTCACCACATTGGCCGCGCCATTATTGACAGTGCGCGGCAGCGGGATGCCAATCTGATTCTCCTGGGCTGGCCCGGCTACTCGGAGGCACGGGGCAGTGCATTTGGGACGGTGATTTCGCTGGTGGGCCAGAACCCCCCCTGTGATCTGGCCGTGGTCCGTGTTCGCAAGAATGGGCCGCCTCGACGGATTCTGGTGCCGGCCGCCGGCGGCCCGAACGCGGCATTGGCGTTGGAAGTCGCCGTATCGCTGGCCCGGCAGCAACCCGAGCCGGCTTCGGTCACGACTTTGTTCGTGGCGCAGTCGGGTAATAGCCAGGACGCGGATGCGGGGCGCGCCAGGCTGGAGGCCCTTGTTGCGGGGGTTGATTATCCCGTCGATGTCGAGGTGGTGTACGGTACCGGTGTGGTAGAGGGTATTCGCGACGTGGGTGGGCGATACGACCTGCTGGTCATCGGTGCGACCGAGCAAGGGCTGTTTGATCGGTTCATATTTGGCAACATTCCGGAGCGCGTTGCACAGGAGTGCTTGCAGACGACGATCATGGTCAAGCGCTATCAGGGACCGGTGAAGTCCTGGCTGCGTCGGGTCATCCTGCGGCAGTAGGACCTCTGAAAAACCGCATTGAGGCAAAAGCCGCGCGTGGAGCAGCCTGGAAAGGCTGCTGGCAGGCTAGAACGCCTGCCCCACGTGTCACTCTTGCCCTGATGCGAAAAACTATAGACTCAGTAGATCCAAATTCTAAGCTCAAAGCGGACCACAGTCCGCGTTTTAGCCGCTGGACTGTGGTCCAGCTAGAGCATTCTTGGATCTACTGAGACTACAGCCGGCGCAATACGCCCCGGATGACAGCCAGCAGGCGGGGTACTGCCTGCTGACCGGCCTCCAGCACTTCGTCGTGAACCTCTGCTACGCCCTCTCCCTGGGTTTCTACGACCGCCTCGATCTCATCTGGCAGTGCCAGATTGCCGATGATGGAGAATCCCAACACCCGCATGCCGCCATGGCGAGCCACTGTCACCTCGGGTGTTGTGGACATGCCCACGGCATCGGCACCGATCATCTGGAGAAACCGGAGCTCGGCCGGCGTCTCGAAGGTGGGGCCGGCCAATCCCGCATACACCCCGGACTGCAACGCAAATCCCAACTCGCCGGCCACCTCGTGGGCCAGCCGGCGCAGGCGCGGGCTGTATGCGCCGGCCATGAGGGGGAAACGCGGCCCCAGCTCCGGGTCGTTCGGGCCACGCAGGGGGTTGAAGCCCGCCATCCCGGTGAAGTTGATGTGGTCGCGGATCACCATGATGTCGCCGGGTGAAAAGCTGGAGTTCAGACCGCCGGCGGCGTTGGTGACGATCAACGTTTCAACGCCCAATGCTCGCATCACCCTCACCGGAAGCGTGATCTGCTGCATGCTATATCCTTCGTAGAAGTGAACGCGGCCGCGCTGAATCACCGCCGGTACGCCTTCGAGTTTGCCCAGCAACAGTTCACCCGGGTGGCCGGCGACCGTTGACCGGGGAAAGTGGGGGATGTCGCCGTAGGATATACGCGTGGCATTCGTCGCTTCGTCGGCCAGGCCGGCCAGGCCAGAACCGGTGATCAATCCAACCTGGGGGACAGTCTGGGTGTAGCGACGTATTGTCTGAGCGGCCTCTTCGATGTGCCTGTGTTCGTAGACTTCAGTCATGCGGCGATCAAGGTACTGAAAACTGAAAACTGATCACTGCTCACTAATCTCCTTGGCTCTCGGGTGTGCTTCATCATACGTTTCTCTGAGCCGATCTGCTGAGACGTGGGTATAAACCTGCGTTGTTGAGATGTTGGAGTGCCCCAGGAGTTGCTGCAGTTCGCGGAGGCCGGCGCCTCCGTCAAGCAGGTGTGTGGCGAAGGAGTGGCGAATCGTGTGCGGGGTAACATCTTCGCCAATATTCGTTTCTGCCACATAGGCCTTGATGATCAGCCACAGTCCCTGGCGCGTGAGCCGTGCCCCGCGTGGGTTGAGAAACAGTGCTCTTTCGTCTGGATTCTTGGCATACTCCAGCCGGCCCTGTTCCAGGTAGGCCTCCACCGCTTTGACGGCTTCCTCATACAGGGGGAGGATGCGTTCCTTGTTGCCTTTGCCTCTGCAACGTACTGTCCCGCTGGCCAGATTCACATCATCCACATCCAGGTTCACCAGCTCGCTGACACGCATCCCGCTGGCATAGAGAAGCTCCAACATCGCTTTGTCCCGAAGGCCCTTCGCTGATCGATTCTTCGCCGGGGCCTCCAGCAGACGCTCGATGGCACTCCGTGACAGCGCCTTGGGTAGTCGCATCTTGGCCTTGGGCGCATCCAGCGTACCTGCCGGATTATCTTCTACGACTCGTTCATCGATCAGGAAATGGAAAAACGACTTGATCGCTGCCACCTTTCGGGCCACTGTGGCCGAGGAATACTCACGTTCCCGCAGATCCAACACAAAGCTGATCAGGGTGTCCTTGTCAACTTGCGACCACTCGGTTGGAGGGGGGTTCAAGCTCTCCAGGAAGTTGGCGAACTGGTGAAGGTCGTTGCGATAGGCTGCTTGTGTATTCTCCGAGTAACCCTTCTCGACCGCGATGTATGTTAGAAAGGCATCGATTTGTTCCCGCATCGTTGTGGTTCTCCTTTCAACCAACCGCCTCCGTGTTTGGGGGAGCAACTGAAGTGCTGACGCCGACGGCGGACCTCGCGTCAACGAGCCTAGCAATTGTAGCATAACTTTTCATAAGTGCAAAACCGCCGCTACGGCGACCTGGTCTGCTGTTTCTCCAGTGTCGTGGGGGGTGGGTTGCTGGCCTTTTCGAATTCGTTCGTTGGTGTGATAGCCGGGGTGATGATGGGAGCGCCGAGGATCTCCCGGTGGTAGATGTAATTCAACATCGCGGCCAGGACACCGACAACGGGGATGCCGAACAGTGCACCCCAGAAGCCGGCCACCCGCACGCCCATCAACAGCGCTGCAAATACCAGCAGCGGGTGCATGCCCATAGTCTGGCTCATGATGCGTGGCATCATGACATGCAGGACCACCTGCTGCAGAGCAAAGATCGCGATGAATACCGCAATGCCGGCGTCCAGCCCACTCTGAAATAGGGCAATCAGGGACGGCAGGAAGAGGGCGATGGGAGCGCCGATGACCGGTATCAGCATCATCGTGCCGGCGAACAGACTGACAACGATGACAAAGTTGAGGCCGGCGAGTTGCATAATGATCATGGTCCCCACCGATGATATGACGGCCATCAGAAGTTGGCCGCGAATGAAACCCCCGAAGGTTTGATCAATGCTCCGGAAAAGGACCTGGCACTCATCCCGCCAGTGCCCGGGTACCGTGCCAATGACCCAGCGGCTTATACGTGGCGCGTCGAGGGTGATGTAGAAACTGAGGATGATGACCAGGAACAGATTAGCCAGCAGTGAGACGAAGCCGGCAGCGATGCCCAGGGTGTTCTGGGCCAGATGGCCGGCGATGGACTGTATAGAGCCGGCGATGTTCAGAGAACGGTACGCCTCTCCCAGGTCAACCCCGAATTGCGCAGCTTGAGAATTCAATCGCTCGATTAAGGTCGGGTTTTCGATTTGTACGCGCTGGAAGAAGGCCAGTACCTCAGCACCGTAGGTTGGTATCCGGCCGACCAGTTGTCCAAACTGAGTCACGGCGACCGGGACGATGAAGACAATGGCCGTGATGAGTAGGACCGCCAGGCCGGTGTACACCAGGAGCGTTGCCGGTAAACGCGAGAAGTGCCAGCCGGCGAATCGTTCAATCCACCTACTCTGCCCAATGTCGCGCAGCCGGCGAATCAGCGGACGAGGTATCGGGGCCACGCTCAATTGGTCAACGATCGGACGCAGGGTAAACGACAGTAGCCATGCCAGGAAAAAGAGCAGGATGATGTCCCAGAAGAAGGCAATCAGAGAGAGCAATTGGCCCAGAAGCCACACGCTCCCTACCACGGCCAGGATCGAGAGCCCGATGCGAATGGTGGGTGGCCATTCGTCGAAATTCATCCGCACCTCCCAGGCAAGTCCAACCGGTTTATTGTCACGATGATCTCAATTGTACACCAAAATGGCGTGGAGGGAAATACGCCGTTGGTGGTCTGCCAGCCTGCCTCACCGGAAGCTACTTCTACAATGCATGTTTCGGTTTCATGAAATAGTTACGCCAGCGTCTCCTCATTCAGGATGTTGGTGTGTCGTAGGATAGTCGTCGAACGATAGGCCAGGTTCTCGCGTATGGGTCCTGGCAACCTGCCGTCTGTATGGGCAGTAAATTTTGGAAGCGGGTCTTTCCACATCAGATGGCAGAAGGGAGTACAGGCGATGTCAAAATTGCGACACTTGTTGATCGTCTCATTCGTGTGGTTCCTCATGGCGGCCGTGCAGCCCCAGGCTGGGGCCCAGGGGCCGGCACCTCAGCCTGGGGTCTCGCTGCGGCCCATCTTCCAGATTGCGCATCCGCGGGCTGCCATTGTCAACCTCTTCTCAGGTGGGGCAGAGAATTTCCTGCACGTGCCCCCTGAAGCCAGTGAACCCATCGTCAGCGTGCCGGCCGGCCAGACTTTCCGGCTAACAGCTCCGTATGAGACGGTGATGCACTCGCTGACGGCCGGCCTCGCCAGGTTCCAGGCCGAGGCATACCTTGTCGAGGGCGACACGCGGCAGTTGCTGGACCGGGACGCGGCCACGATCGTGAACTTCGGCCCGCGCATCTACAGCGGTGCCCTGAACCTGGATCTGAAATTTGACGATCCCGGCACATATCACGTGCTGCTCCACAGTGTCACCGAGGTGAAGCCCGTGGGAGTCAATGAAGTCACCCGAGACGAAGAGGAGATGACAGTTGTCATCGACGTGTACGCACCCGAAACCAGCCGGACAGGGAAGCAGCCACCGGTGGCATTGCCGGGCATGAATGTCGAGCCGGCACAGGTCCAGCCGGCGTCATTTCAGCCGGTGGCGACGTGGACAGCCCAGGTCGCCGTGCCGCGCGGCGAAATCGTCGATGCGCGGAATGCCGCTGTCAACAACTTCGAGCAGCCACGCCGGTCGGCCATCGTCCTGCGCCAGGGTGATACTCTGCGTTTCCTGGCTGGCCCGCACGAGTTTGTGTGGTTTCAAGGCGCTGTTGGCAGCGCTGAAACCTCCCTGGAAATCCTGGATGCGACGACCGATGTGGAGCCACCGATCTCCTACGGGAGTGACAGCGCGACGTACAACGATGTTCAAGGGCCGGCCCGCAGGCGTGGCACGCTCCAGGTGGAGGTGACGTTCAACGAGCCCGGCACGTACGATCTCATCGCGCGGGTCCGCTCGACTTTGCACGCTGCTCCTGCGACGGACGTGCGGGGCATCGTTGACGAGGACGATGTCCACGTGCGCGTGGTAGTCGTCGAAACGCCGGAGACGGGCGCTATCGAGGGAACGGTCACTGCGCTGGACACCTTCGAGCCTCTGGCGGGCGTTGTGGTCCGCGCTTTTGCCCAGCGTGATGGCCGGCCCGCAGCCACAACCCGTACCCAGGACGACGGCACCTATCGCTTTGATGCGCTGAAGCCGGGCACATACCTCATCCAGGCAGACCCGGACCGCCAAAACTATCTGGCCGAGTGGTACGATGATCATCCCCAGAGGCGGGACGCGGATCCCGTGGAGGTGGTGGCCGGCGAGACCACGGAGGGGATCGACTTCGTTCTGACGCCCGGTGCGTCGATAACCGGCCTCGTCACCGAAGACCCTGGCCCCGACGGTACGAGCGACGGGCGTCCGCTGGGCGGGATTCTGATCCAGGTTGGCGTGTTTGCTTCCACAACTCCCAGCAGTTTGATTGTTGGACAGACCTACACGCTGGAGGACGGCAGCTATGCCGTTGATCAGTTGCCGGCCGGCACCTACTGGGTCCGGGCCAGCGACCCGCACGGGCTCCACAAAGCGGAGTACTGGGACGATGCCGAGACCCTCACCGATGCGACGCCGGTGGAACTGGCCGTTGGCGAGCTCCGAGAAGGGATCGACTTCGGGCTGGCGCTGGCCGGCGGTGGGATCAGCGGGCGCGTGGTGCGGCAAGGTATCATCACCGACCCGGCCCTCATTATGCCGCTGCCGGGCATCCTGGTCACAGCCCTGGACGCGAGCACGGGTAATCGCGTGGGTAAGGCCGAGACAGGCCCCAGCGGGAGCTACCGAATCGGGGGATTGCCGGCGGGTCGCTATGTGGTTCATGCCGAGGACCCCAACGGGCATTACCAGGACGAGTGGTACCGGGAGAAGCGGACCCAGGAGGATGCGGACCCGGTGGGTGTCGAGCATGGGCAGATCACCAGGGGGATCGATTTCACCCTGCAGCCGGCAGTCCAGACGCCTACACGCCTGTGGATCGATCCGCCCACCTCGTCAGTTCGCCAGGCAGGTGACACGTTCGAGATCTCGCTGATGATCGATCAGGTCGAAGACCTGGGAAACTTCGAGGTGACGCTGACCTACGCCTCTGACGTTGTCCACGTGGAGGGGGCTGAGCTGGGCAGATTTCTGGATAACCCGAACCAGGTTGGACGGCGCTATGAGTTGCTGGATCCGATCATCGACAACCAGGCCGGCCAGGCGCGGTTCGGCGTCTTCAGCCTGGGCTCGGAGCCGGGCGTTTCGGGCTCGGGCGAGGTGCTACGGGTCAGCCTGGTCGCTACCGGCCCTGGCGAGACGGTGTTGCACCCGCAGGATGTGCAGGTGCTGAACACCGCTGCGGAACCGATCCCCACGCGGACCGAGGACGGCAGAGTGCATGTGGGCGAGTGCCTGGCCTACGATTTTGACTGCGACTGCGACGTGGACATCGTGGATGTATCCAAGGTCACGCGGCGTTGGGGCACCGAAGAGGGTGATCCCGAGTACGACTCTCAGTTCGATCTGGACCACGATGGGGACATCGACATCGTGGATGTGGCGATTGTGGCTGCTGCCTGGGGGACAACATGTGAGGATCAGTCACAAGGGGCAACGCGCGCTACCGACAGTGCCATCATGCTGGCCCCGATGGGTCTAAAGGATGCTGGCCTGCTGGGGACGGCTGTGAGCGTGGAGGCGCCAGCCGGCTCGCAGCGCGTTGGCGAGACCGCAGCGGTCGCCGTGGAAGTCACCGACGCGGTTGACGTGAAGAGTTTCGAGTTTACCCTGGCCTACAACCCGGCCGTCTTGCAGGTTGAAAGTGTTGAGCTGGGCGACTTCATGGCCGGCGCCTTTACCCTGGACCCGATCATCGACCCCGACCAGGGCACGCTGCGCTTCGGTGCGGCCGATCTGGGAGCAGGGGCCGGCAAGGAGGGCGACGGTTCGCTGGCAACGGTCAAATTCCGTGTCGTGGGAGTCGGCACCTCATCGCTGACTCTCACCGACGTTAAGCTGGTGGATTCGTTCGACCAGGAGCAGACGGACGTCACCACCTCGGGGGATACGGTGGTGGTGGAAGGCAGGGCGCAGTACGTGCCGCTGCTCCGGCGGTAGGTCGTAAGGAGTTGTCCAAGAATAACTTAGCACTTTCCGCCAGAGAAACACGGGAAGAAGAGCTAAGTTATTCTTGGACGACCCCTAAGGGTTCGTCAAGGTATCCGGACTGGGCATCACCTGCGGGCGCAGCCCGTCAGGTGCACGCCCGTTTTAGGCGGCCACTTAGATAAGACCCCACTCCTCTTGGAGCTCAGCAACGGCCGCTTTCAGTGCGCGGACTGCGGACCGTGGGTCAGACTGGCTACGGAGGATCTGCTCTACTCGTGGTTTACCCAGCGACCTCTCCAGCGATGGAAAACGCCTCTTGCTCTGGAGATCCCGTTCGAACGCCTCGAAGCTGTCGTAGTTCTTCTGAAGCTTCTTTAGCATCTCCTCCCACTCGTCGATCTGATTCCGGCGTCCTTCCAGTTGGATTCTCCGCTTCTCTATCCACCATCGCACCGATGGACCAATAAAGGAACCTGCTACTCCACTGATGAAGCCAATCAAGGCAACCAACACCTTCTCACTTAGCTCCATGTCGTACCTCGTGGCCGTCTAAGACTTCCCTTCCTGGCTGAATCAAGACTAGCATCCTGAGTAGGCCGACACGCAGCGGGGCCGTATCGAAGGGTGCGGGTTGGGGATATGGTGGCACTTTGGGCATTGGCCGCACCCTCTTCGTGAGGCTCAGGACGTCGTGTCGATACGCTGCTTCACTGCGTTCGCAGATACTCAGGCGGTGTCCTGAGCTTGTCGAAGGGATGCTCACATGACCCCACTTGTCTTCGGCACGAAGGCGGGAACGAATTTCTTGGCGCCCCCTAAGGGCGAGGCAGATCTGCACTGAGCCCATGTGTAGCTACTCATCTGCTCCTGCCGGATTGCCAAATCCGGCGGGATGATTGGCGAGGTCCCATCTATCACAACTGGCGATCTATTGAACCACCGGATAGTACTCCTGTACGTTGCTCGGAATGAGCTCCACCCACGAGTTGCCCGGCTTCAGCGGAACGGAGAACTTCGTCGGCTGGAACTCGTTGGTGCGTTGCCAGGAGCCGGCGATCACCACGCCATCCCGCACGATCTTCACCGGGCCTGATCCGTGTAACTGGATGTCAATCGCCGTGCTGCCCAGGCTGTCCTCCACGATGTCGGTCTTTCCGTGGAATGCGTAGAGCAGAATTACGTTGGCGGCTGTGATCTGCTGCCCCGTGTTGGCATCTACGTCCGCTGCACCGCCGATGAACCTGCGGTACCGACCAATGCCGGCATCCCACCGCCACACCACCGTCCCATTCGGGTACGCGATGGTCACGCTTGAGGCCGGCGATCCCCCCGGCGCCTGATCCGAGAAGGCCCAACTCTCCAGCCCGACCGGTTGATCCAAGCCTTTTGCCTGGAGGTAGGCGCGCAGCCTCGGTAGTGATGTGTACAGCCGCGTGCGCCAATCCCCCGGACCGTACGTGTACGGAGGATGGTTGTAGAATTCGTCCAGATCGATGATCGGTGACTGCGAGATGCGCAGGCGGATGGGGTCGCTGGCCCCCGAGTGGGCTAACGCGCCCTGGTATTGCTTGGCCAGGTCGATGCTGACCAGGCGGGCACTCCGTACCGGTCGCACATTCGGAGCATCCTGGCTCCAGAAGACGCCTGTGTAACGGGTGACTCCCCACCCGTCCATCATTTCTTCGTAGACGACGTCTGCCTGGCTGAGGCCGGCCTGGATCGAGCGCGCCACCGGGTCGTTCCCCACACGAACCAACACCGGCCGGCGTGCCAGCGCCGCCTTGTCGGTGGCCAGCCCTGTTAGCGGGTTGATGCCGGGGACGGCGCCGGCTGGCAGCGGGGGTGGCATGGCCGGCGGCGGGTTGTTCGCCCGGGGCGGTGCCTGCGCGACCCGGGCTGGTGCAGGTGTGGGCGTGGGCGGAATGTTCTGGGCCACCGCAACGCTCCCCAGGTCAATGCTCAGCACCGTGAGGTCAGCGAACACCCAGCCCTCTGTGCCGTCGGCTGTGCTCACTTCCAGCCAGTCTCCTTCGGGGTTCTTGCCGGTCACCGTCAGCGAATCACCCTGGTTGAACTCGCCGATGACGTCGTAGTTGGTGCCGGGGCCGGCCCGGAAGTTCAGTACGTCCACGTTCACCACGGCGTCCACAGCCGGCGTCGGCGTGCTGGTGGGGGCCGGTGTTGCCGGCATTGGGGTGGGGCCTGGCAGGACCGCCGTCGCTGTGGGCGGCGGGGGCGCGGTCGGTGAGGCCGGTGCCGCCGTGGGATGCGGCGTGGCCGGCAATGGGAGCGATGTGAAGGTCGGTCTGGGTGTGAAGGTGGCCGTCACGAGCGCAGGCTGCATAGCCCGAACCTGGACCTGTGGATTGACGGCCCTGGCGTCGGCCGGCGTCGGTGTGGCTTTGGAGCGGCAGCCGGCTGCGAAAATGAGCAGCATGGCGGTGGCAAAGAGAACGAGCTTTGGGCGGGGGGACTGTGTCACCATCAGTCACTGAGTCCGTTGATGACTTCCAACAAGGCTTTGTTGACTGTCTCGATGTCCCCTTCGCCATCGATCCTGTGCAGCAGGCCGGCCTCGTGATAGTAATCGATGAGCGGAGCGGTCTGCTCGAAGTAGACTCGCAGGCGGTTCCGCACAGTTTCGGGCCGGTCGTCATCCCGCTGGTAGAGTTCGCTGCCACACTCGTCGCACACACCTTCCTGCTGCGGCGGGTTGAAGTCTACGTGGTAGGGCGTCTGGCAATCGCGGCAGATGCGTCGCCCGGATAGCCGGCGAACGAGGTCCTCCTCGCTTACCTCGATGGACAACACGCCATCCAGCGTGCGTCCCATCTCTTGCAGCATGGCTGACAGGGCTTCGGCCTGGGGAATGGTGCGCGGGAATCCGTCCAGAATGACTCCGTTTTCACAATCCGGCTGTTCCAGCCGGTCCCGTACCATTGCGATGGTGACGTCGTCCGGCACCAGATCACCGCGATCCATGTATGCCTTGGCCAGCAGTCCAAGCTCGGTCTCATTCTTGAGGTTGTAGCGGAACAAATCTCCGCTGGCGACGTGAGGGGTACCCAGTTCCTGTTGAAGCAGGTCGGCCTGAGTGCCTTTGCCGGCGCCCGGCGGTCCGAGTAGGATGATGTTCATGAGAGATTGCCTCCGGTCGAGTCGTTTGGTGTGTCACATCAGAGTTTGGCGAATGGGTGGACTATTATAGAACTGGAACGCGATCTTGTCAACGTGTTCCGAACCAGGTGACAACGCACTTCCCACGAAGCTCTCTCCACGATGTGCTACTATATGTAAGATTTGTGTTCGGGTGGGCATCTATTCATCGGTAGGTCGCCAGTATTCGGGTGGCCGTGTGGACTCGCCGGCGATAACCGTTGAGGTAGTCGGCAAGGGAACTAACATAGCGCATGACTCACACAGTGTGGGCTGTACGCTTTCGAAAGGAGATTCACGTGAAAGGTCGAAACATTCTATTAGCGCTCGTCTTGCTTGTGGCGGTCGCGGTGGTAGGCTGTAGCCAGTTGCCAACTCAACTGGTGCCGCCAGCGCCGGCTGGGCAAGCCGTTGAGGGGCAGGAAGTGGCCAGGAGTTCGGTTCGTCTCTTCAGTGACTCCCGGAAAGTTAACCTGGCCTTTGAGATCGAGAACGGTCGGATCTATCAGGGCACGGTTTCCCGGGGGCAGACCGTTCTCTTCTTCAATGGTCGGAGGGTGTACCGGGGTGCTAACACCACCGGCGAGATTCTGTTCACGGTCAGCGGCAAGCGCGTCTTCGCCGGCCCGAACACGACCGGGCCGATAGCGTACACCGTAGAAAACGGCCGGGTCTTTGAGGGAACGGACAAAGGGCCCATTATTTACACGATTCGGGGTGACCGTATGTACCGAGGCCCCAACACGACCGGCCCCATCGTCTTTGAGGCGAACAGGAACCTGACGGGTTCGATCCAATTCTTGCTGCCCATTCTCGCAGACAGGCGCTTCTAGTCGGGCTGTCTGACGGCGAAGTTATTTCTAGACATGCCGTAACGATTCAGCTACCCTCCCGCAGGTTGCAACGAGCAGCGGTTTTGCCTCTCAAGCAGGAACTGAGAGCAGCGGTGCTTGGTCAGAGAAGGTCTAAACCTGCGGGAGGGTGAGCATTTATGACATGCCCTATTAACCTGACGAGCGGCCAACGCTGTGCGTTGGCCGCTCGTTCTGCTTCACCTGCACGTCAAAACCCGGTGGTGCGTATTATTCGATGAACATCGCGTCCCCGAAACTGTAGAAGCGGTAACCTTGCTCGGTAGCTGTGCGGTAGGCACGGAGGATCAGGTCCCGGCCGGCAAAGGCGCTGACGAGCATCAAGAGCGTGGAGCGTGGCAGGTGGAAGTTGGTAATGAGGGCATCGACGACCTGGAATTGGTAGCCGGGGTAGATGAAGAGGTCTGTCCAACCGGAGAAGGCCACGAATTGGGAATTGACAATTGACGATTGACAATTGACAATTGACAATTGACCCGCGGTTTCGAGGACGCGGACAGTGGTTGTGCCGATGGCGATGACCCGGCCGCCATCCCGCTTCGTGTGATTGATGGCCTCGGCCGTTTCGGGTGGCAGCACGGCGTATTCGCTGTGCATCTGGTGCTGTTCGATCTGTTCGGCTTGCACGGGACGGAACGTGTCCAGGCCGATGTGCAGCGTGACGAAGGCGAACCGGGTGCCGCGATCCTCGATCTGGTCGATGAGTTGCGGAGTGAAGTGGAGGCCGGCGGTGGGGGCGGCCACGGAGCCTTGCACCCGCGCGTAGACCGTCTGATACCGCTCGCTGTCCGCCAGCGGCTCGTGGATGTACGGCGGCAACGGCGTTTCCCCCAGCGCTTCGAGATGCGGTGTGATCGGCTGATCGAACTTGATCAATCGCCCTCCTCCCGGCGTGATCTCCAGGACCTCCCCCACGATTGGCCCCGAGAATAGTAGGCTAGATGGCTGGTTGGCTGGATGGCTGATGCCGGCTGAATCCGCCGGCAGTAGCTCCAGTTGGATCCCCGGCACGACCTTTCGCCCTTTCACCAGCGCTTCCCAGGTTCGCTCGCCGTGCCGGCGGAGCAGGAGCAGCTCCACGCGCCCGCCGGTGGGGACTTTGCGGGCGAACAGGCGGGCGGGGATCACCCGGCTGTCGTTGGCGACCAGCAGATCAGCCGGCTGCAGATACTCCACGATGTCGCGGAAGATGCGGTGCTCGATCTCGCCGGTATTCCGGTGCACGACCATCAGGCGCGCCGCATCGCGCGGCTCGATGGGCGTCTGGGCGATGCGGTCGGGCGGAAGCTGGTAGTCAAATTCGCTGGTGCGCATGGTGGTGGGCGGTATTTCCTCTCGTAGAACGCCAATCGGGAAAAGTGGCACACCATGACGATTGCGCAGACAGCCCTCTCCCCCCTAGCCCCCCTCTCCCAACTCTGGGAGAGGGGGGAATTGGCTCCCCTCCCCCAGGATTGGGGGAGGGGCTGGGGGTGGGGGCTAGCCCGGTGGTGTGCGGCTTTTCCGTCTGGCCATAAAACCGGAAGTGGGCCTGCATGAACATTATATTTGAAGCCAGGTAGCAGTGCAAGGAGACGTGCCCGACTGCGGTTCTCACCGATCCGCCCATCCGAGAAATCCGCGTTCTTAATTGCGGAGAACCCCTCGGTATGGTAAAATACTGCTGAGAACCCGGATCGCTCGGATGGGCGGATTGCTCGGATGAGCGGATGGGAGAAAAGCCCTCACGGATAGAAAGACCTGCCCTGAGCCTGTCGAAGGGAACACGGATGTTCATCTCTTTCTGTTTCTTATCCGTGTTTCTTCACTATCTGTGGCGAGGCTTCGGAGGACTGAGATGTCAGAACAAACCGCTGGTTATGTGGCCAAGACAACGCCCGACCTTCGACGCGACCAAATCGAGCGCCTGAAACGAATCTTCCCCGAGTGCGTCACCGAGGACAAGATCGACTTCGAGATGCTGCGGGCCACCCTGGGCGACGCCGGCGCGCTGGCCGGCCAGGACGCCTACACCTTCACCTGGGCCGGCAAGCAGGACGCCTTCCGCGCCATCCAGACCCCCAGCGCGGCCGCGCTCAGGCCGGCCCCGGACGAGTCCATCGACTTCGAGAACACCAAGCACATCTTCATCGAGGGCGAGAACCTGGAGGTGCTGAAGCTGCTCTACAAATCCTACTTCGGCCAGGTGAAGATGATCTACATCGACCCGCCCTACAACACCGGCCACGACTTCGTGTACCGCGACGACTACCGCGAACCTCGCCGCGCCTACCTGGAGAAGACCAGCCAGGTGGACGCCGAGGGCAACCTGCTGACCAGCAACCCCGAAACCAGCGGCCGCTACCACTCCGCCTGGCTCTCGATGATGTACCCGCGCTTGTTCCTGGCTCGCCAACTACTCCGCGAAGATGGCGTGATCTTCGTGAGCATTGACGACAATGAAGTCTACAATCTTCGCTTGTTGATGAACGAGATATTCGGCGAGGAAAACTTTATCGCTCAGTTGATTTGGAAAAGCCGGCAGTTTACCGACGCACGCGCTGTTACAAACGTATCTACGGATCACGAGTACATTCTCGTTTATGCTAGACAGAGCGATTTTAGCCTTCGTGGAGTTGAACGCGATGAGTCCAAGTTTAGCAATCCGGACAATGACCCAAGAGGGCCGTGGATGTCACGAAGCATACTTGGGCTCGCAACTGCTGAGCAGAGACCGAACTTGCACTACGATATTGTGGACCCAGAAACTGGCATTTCCTATCCACCTCCACCAGACACAGGATGGCGGTATGCGAAAGAACGAATGGGGTCGCTAATTGAAGAAGGCCGTATTCTGTTCCCACCCAGCCCAGATGGCCGACCACGCGAGAAGAAGTTTAGGGCCGATCTCATGAGTGAGTACATCTCCTTCCCGACCATAATTGATGATGTATTCACAGCAGACGGGACAGCCGAAATGCGAGAACTCTTTGGCTTTCAAGCATTCGATTTCCCGAAGCCATCTGAGTTAGTGCGCCGCCTTGTTGAGCAAGCGACGGTCGATGACGATCTTGTCTTGGACTTTTTCGCGGGCTCCGGCTCTACTGCACAAGCCGTCCTCTGGCAGAATCGACAAGATGGTGGCCAACGACGATTTATTTGCATCCAACTGCCAGAACCGTTGGACGAGGACTCAGAAGTGGCAAGACGTGGTTTCGCTACCGTTGCTGAGATTGGCAAAGAGCGCATCCGGCGGGTCATTGCCGGAATGCGACAGCCGGCGAAGGGCGACGGCCAACTGCCGCTGGACATGCGCGAGGTGCCGGCGGACCTGGGCTTCAAAGTCTTCAAGCTGGCCCCGTCTACCTTCCGGCACTGGGAGCCGCCGGCCGGCCAGGAACCAGAGGCGCTGGAACAGCAGTTGGCCCTCTTCGAAGGCGGGCTGGA
>CAZHMV010000044.1:3861-36427 GCA_964532665.1 uncultured Anaerolineales bacterium | reverse complement strand
AGAGGGGGGCTAGGGGGGTGAGGGCCAGCTAGCGGAGTAATCTAACAATGTCAAGGTAATCAGTGATCCGTTTCTGATTACTGTTCACTGATCACTGTTCACTGACTTTGGCAGCGGATCGAATTTGCCGGCGTTGATCTCTCCCTTCAGCGCTTCGATGCGCTGCAACAACTCCGGCGTCACCCTGGGATGGGGCGGAGTGCCGAACTCCAGGGCGTATTGCCCACGCTCCATACCCCACGTGGTCACGCCAGCCTCGAACTTCCCCTCTACCACCCGCCTGACAGCGTCGTACACGGATACTTCCAGATGACGTGTCACATCGAATAGAATGCGATCAGGGTCCAGGTGACGCTCCCCATTGAATCCCAGGGCATAGCCGCCCCGTGCGCGCGCCGCGGCGAAGACGCCGGCATCACCTGTATCAAGGTGTGCCATGATCACATCAACGCCCTGATCGTACAGCCGATGCGCAGCCGCCTCACCTTCTTCCGGCCTTGGGCTCCAACCTGGCAGGAATTCCCAGACAACCTCTATGCCTGGTCGGGCATACCTTGCCCCGGCAATGTAACTGGCGACCCATTGCCAATAGCCGGCCGATTCGGTGCCAAACAGCGCCCCGACTACGCCGCTCTCCGACAACCATGCTGCTGCTGCGCCCGCAAGAAACGATACGCCCCTGGGCTCGCTGGCATAATTAGCGATGTTCGGTTGGTCGGCATGGGCATCGAATGCGGCAAATCTCTGGTGTGGGAAATCGGCGGCGACACGGTTCAGGCCCACCGACGCGCCGAAACTCATCGTCATCACCAGCGCGTACTGGCCCGCCTGAGCGAAAGCACGCAAGTAGGGCTCAAAGTCGGCGTCGCTATCGGGGAGCCTGTAATCGAAGGACACGCCAAACTCGGCCTGGGCCTGCTTCAGACCCTTCAGCCCCATCTCGTTGTAGTAGCCGCCGGCGCCCAGGCCGCCACTGCCGAAAACCATAGCCACACGTAGCTCGCCCATCAGGTCCGCTCCTCGCGCTGAAATGGTACACACAGCGCCGCCGGCCCCTTGCCCTCGCGCGAGATGCCAAGCAAAACCAGAATCGTCAACAGGTACGGCAGCATCAACATGAACTGGAATGGCAGGTTAGCGCCCTGGGCCTGCAGCCGCAATTGGAGCGCGTTTACGCCCCCAAACAACAACGCACCCACCAGCACCCGGAAGGGATTCCATTGCCCGAAGTAAACGAGCGCAATCGCAATCCAACCGCGGCCGGCTGTAATGTTGTCACTGTACGTGCCGAGATAGCCGAGCGACAGAAACGCACCCCCCAGCCCGGCCATCAATCCGCCGAACAGCACCGCAAGGTAGCGCACGCGATAGACATTCACCCCCATTGCGTCAGCCGCGCGGGGGTCTTCGCCCACACCCCGTAGCCGTAGTCCCCAGGTCGTTTTGAAAAGTATGAGGGCAAGCAGTGGCACGAGCAGAAACGCCAGATACACGAGCACATTCTGGGTGAAGAAGGTTTCACCGATCACCGGAATATTCGCCAGTAACGGAATACGGATAGGCGAAAAACCCTCAATGCGCGGTGGCACGTACGACCCGCCATACACCACGTTGTTGAGATAAGTGACGAGTCCCTGCGCAGCGATGACAATCATGATCCCGACGATCGTTTGATCCGCTCCCAGCGTCACATCGAACACAGCAAGCACCAGTGCGACGACAAACCCCGCGAGCATCCCCGTCAGTACACCTACCCACAGATTGCCTGACAGGTTGGCACCCACAAAGCCGACGAAGGCCCCCGCGATCATCATGCCTTCAAGCCCAAGGTTCAGGATGCCGGACCGCTGGGTGAAGATTTCCCCCAAACTGGCAAACAGCAGTGGCACTGTCAGACGGATGGTCGAGGCGAGGAACCCCACAAAGATGGCGCTGGTCAGGAATTTGATCATGCTGTCAACTTCCAGCGGCGGGCGAGCAACTCACCCGCCAGGAAAAACAAGACGATCACGCCTTGCATCACAACCACGATTGATCCCGGCACATCCACCGCGCGCGTCATCGCATCCGTGCCGATGATCAGTCCGCCAAAGAGGATGGCGGCAAGCACCACCCCCAGCGGATGCAACTTGCCCAGCAACGCGACGATGATACCGGTCGCACCGTAGTTCGGTGAGAACCCTTCGATCAGACGGTAGTGTAACCCCGCAACTTCGCCCATCCCCGCAATACCAGCCAGCCCACCGCTGATAATGAGCGAGAGCACGATGTTCCAGGTGACACTGATCCCGCCAAGCTCGGCCGCTTTCGGGTTGGCCCCGACAGCGCGCAATTGGTAGCCAGGCACCGTGTGCCACAGGAAAACGTAGACGAAGCCGGCCGCGACAAGCGCGATCACAAAACCGAAGTGCAGGCGCGTGCCGAGCAACACGTGTCCAAACAGCCGGGGCAGTCGCGCCGTTCCCGCAATCTCCCGCGTGAGGGGCACGCCACCGCCCGTCGGCTCCCGCAAGGGGCCGGTGATCATGTAGTTCACAAAGAGGGCCGCAATGAAATTCATCATAATGGTGCTGATGACCTCATCCACTCGCCAGCGCACCTTCAACCAGCCGGCCAGCGCGCCCCACGCACCACCTGCCACAAAGCCGGCCAGGAGCAACAGTGGAATGAGCACGAAGCCCGGGACCTGGCGCCCTACAAAAGCGACACCGACGGCTGTGGCTGCCAGGGCACCCATCCGCAGTTGGCCCTCTGCGCCAATGTTCCACACACTGCACCGGAATGCGACCGTCACGGCCAGACCTGTGAGCAAGATTGGCGTTGCCTTCACCATCGTTTCCAGAACGTTGTAAACATTCCCAAACGCGCCGACGAAAATCGCTTTGTAGGCGACGACGGGGTTGGCACCCGAGCCGGCGATGAGACCGGCGCCCACGATGAGCCCCACGATGATGGCCGCAACCTGAACACCAATGCCCGCCAGCGCCCGCCTGTAGTCACGCACCCGCTTCGGAGCTTTTGCCCGCTCGGCCTCGATTCCTTCTCTCCGCTCAAGGACAGGCTTCGGTTCAGCCTGGTCGATTGCGGCCTCCACACCGCTACTCCGGGTCCAGGCCATTATGGCACCAACTCCGAATATTTCGTGCCGGCCATCATCAAGCCAAGTTTTTCGATCTCAACCCCCGGGCCGGGGCCGGCCTCGTTCACATCGAGCAAGCCGGTGATCTCGCCCTCGAACAAGACGAGGAGGCGGTCGCTCAACGCCAACACCTCTTCCAGGTCGGCCGAAATGAGCAGGATCGCGCGTCCCCGCTCGCGTTGCTCGAGCAACCGTCGTCGGATGTCCTCTGTCGCGCCCACGTCCAGCCCGCGCGTCGGCTGAGATGCAATCAGCACGCGAGGGTCGCGATGCACCTCCCGTGCCAGGACAAGTTTTTGTAAGTTGCCGCCAGAGAGACGGGCAGCGCGTGCGCCAGGCCCAGAGGTCTTCACATCGAACTCGCGGATCAGACGTTCGGCATCAGCGATCATGGCCCGGCGGTCGAGCAGCAGGCCACGTGCATAGGGTGGTGCAAAATGCGTGTCCAGGATGATGTTTTCGCATACACTAAATGAGCCAATCAGTCCAAGCGCGTTACGATCTTCCGGGATGTAGCCTACGCCGAGCTTGAGCCTCTCTTTGGGCGAGCAGTGCGTCACCTCCCTGCCCGCGAGATACACGTGTCCGGCGCTCACGCGGCGCGTGCCCATGAGCACCTGGGCCAGTTCCCTTTGCCCATTGCCGTCCACGCCGGCTACGCCGAGGATCTCGCCCGCCCGCAGCGAGAACGACAGTCCACGCAGGACCGGCCGGCCCTCAGCCGTGTGAGCCCACAGGTCTTTGACCTCCAGAACAACCGGGCCAGGCGTCCCGGTCGATTTCTCCAGGCTAAAGAGGACCTCTCGCCCAACCATCATCCGCGCCAGATCGGCCTTGTTCGTCTCAACCCTGGCCACAGTAGCGATGCGCCGCCCATCACGCAGCACCGTGATACGATCGGCGATGGTCATGACCTCATCTAGCTTGTGGGTGATAAAGATGACCGTATGCCCCTGCTCGATCAGGCCCCGCAGCACTTTGAACAACTCCTCAGCCTCTTGTGGCGTAAGCACCGAAGTCGGCTCGTCGAGGATCAGGATGTCAGCGCCACGATACAGCGCTTTGACGATTTCGACCCGTTGCTGGGCTCCGACCGACAAATCCCGAACCCGTGCCTGGGGGTCCACAGCCAGCCCATACCGACTGGAAAGCTCGACAATGCGATCGGCGACCGTGTCAAGGTCGAGAAAGGGTTCCCGGCGCGACTTGAGGCCGAAAACGATGTTTTCGGCAACCGTGAATGGCTTGATCAGCATAAAGTGTTGATGCACCACGCCAATGCCCTGGCCGATAGCGTCGCGCGGTGAACGAATCTGAACCTGCTCACCACGCAAGCGCACCTGTCCGGCATCGGCGCGGTACAGTCCGCCCAGGATGTTCATGAGCGTTGTCTTGCCGGCACCGTTCTCGCCGAGCAGCGCGTGTACCTCGCCTTTCCGGACCGCAAGATCCACACGGTCATTGGCAAGCACATCGCCAAAGCGTTTGCTAATGCCAATCATCTCGACGATGTTCGCCGCCGGGGGGAGGGGTGTCTCAGTCATCCGGTTATGCTTCCTGTGCCCACCGCCCCTTCCTCCCTCCTGAGCGGGGGTGCAGGGGAGCAGGGGAGCAAGGGGGCAAAGGGGCAACTCACCCCGTTCCCCCTGCTCCCTCGCTCCCTTGCTCCCAAGCTCCCCTGCTCAAAGGAGGAGAAGGGCCTCAGTCCCATCACCCTGAAGGTGATTCGGTGATAATAGGCACCTCGATCTTGCCGTCTATGATGTCCTGACGTACCTGGGCGACCTTGTCCTTCACATCCTGCGGAATCTCGCTCGCCAATTCATGATACGGAGCCAGATCGGTCGCGCCATCGGCCATGAAGAACTCGTAGTTCTTACCCTCGAACTTGCCCTCGCGAATGATGTTGATTAGCTTCAACGTGGGCTGGGTCGTCTTCCAGAGCGTGCTGGTGATCACTGTGTCAGGTGCACGCGCGTTCATATCCACGAACGCTCCCACGACATAGACCTTGTTCCCCCCTTTGGCATTATGGTCCTTTGCCGCATCAATTGCACCGAAGCCCGGGCCGCTCAGCGAGATGGCGATGAAATCCACCCCATCGTCAATCTGCGCGTTGGCCGCCTCGTAGCCCAGGGCCACATCATACCAGGTGCCGGTCCAGGTTTCGGCAACCTCTACGTCGGGATTGACCGACTTTGCCCCCTCCTTGAAGGCTTCGTGGAAGCAGACCTGGGTGGGAGCATAGGTAAAGCCACCGATCAGCCCCAGCTTGTTCGTCTTGGTCATCAGTCCGCCGAGCACACCCGCCAGGTAGCCGCCTTCGCAAGGCCACACTGTCAGGCCGGCGACATTATCGGCGAACTGCCAGGCACCCTGAACGGCGATCTTCGTATTGGGACAGTTCCCTGCCACCTTGAGCGCCGGCTCCTGATAGTCGAAGGTGTGGGCTATGATCAGGTCGTAGCCCTGACGGCAATAGTCGATCGCCACACGCTCAAAGTCGGGGATGTCCACGTTTTCCGAGTACGAGACCTCGAAACCGGGCTTCTTCTCGATTTCCTGCATGCTCTCGTACTGGAATTGGTTCCACGAGCCGTCGGTAAGCTCGCCGGCGACGATCAGGGCGACTTTGAACGGCTTGGGGGTCGGGGTTGGAGGTTGGGCTGGGGCTGCAGGAGGCTCGGTCGGTGCAGGGGGCGCTGCCGGCGAACAGGCTGCCAGTAACACTCCCAACAGGAGCCCCAGCGGAACTAACCAGCGAGCGATTCGCTTCTTACCGAACATCTTTCTCTCCTCCTATTCAGTGAACAGTGAACAGTGATCAGTGATCAGTAAACAGTGATCAGTGAACAGGGAACAGTGATGAAACTGATTACTGATTACTGATCACTGATCACTGGCTAAGGCCGGCCCGTTGCACCAACGCCGGCCCGGCATCCTGCGCTGCCGACGTGATCGCTGCTTCGTCCAGCGTCTTCACCTGGCGACCTTCCATGACCACTTGCCCGTCAATGATCACCGTATCCACATCCGACGCGCTGGCGCCATGAACAATCGCCGTCGGCAGGTCATAGACCGGGGTAAGGTGCGGCTTGCGAAGATCGAGCAAAATCACGTCGGCCTTTTTGCCCGCTTCGAGTGAACCCATCTCGCTTTCGAGACCGAGGGCGCGCGCGCCGCCAAGCGTTGCCATTTCCAATACCTGCTCAGCAGTCAGCGCGTCGGGCCGCAAGGTGTGCACGCGATGCAACAGCGCGGCTGTCTTCATCACGCTGAACATATCGTGATTATGATTGCCCAGACCGTCGCTGGCCAGGGCGACGTTCACCCCATGCGCCAGCATCTCAGGCACAGGCGCAACACCAGAGGCCAGACTCATGTTGCTCGTCGGGCAGTGAACCACGTGCCCACCGGACTCGGCCAGCAAATCCAACTCGCGCTCGTTCAGCCACACGCCATGAACCACATGAAATCGCCCATCAAGCACGCCTACCTGTGCCAGGTGCTCCACCTCGCGACAGCCATAGTCCTCCAGCGTCGCTTCCACTTCCGAGCGCGTTTCAGCAACATGCACGTGGAGCGGGACGCTGTATTCGTCGGCCAGGGCCTTGGCCGCACGCAGGTCGGCCGGGCCGGCCAGGAAAAGCGTGAGCGGCGCGGGGCAGACCTGCACCCGGCCATTGGCCTCCCCCCGCCAGCGCTCGATCAGGTCTCGGGTAATTTCGATCTCCTCGGCCAGGCTGAATGAGAAGGCGTGTTCCGGTACGTGCCATGCACGCGCGCGCGGCGTCGGTTGGCGAAAGCCCCGCGCAATCAACCCGCGCATGCCACTCTCCGCGAAGACTTGCGCGATCCCGTCGGTCGCCGCCAGGCTGGTATCGGCCGAATGGTTGTCCACCAGGCAAGTCGTGCCACTCTTGATCGCCTCCAGCACGCTGAGCGCTGCACCCAACCGTACCTCTTCGGGCGTCATCACTGGCGTCACCGGATAGATCACCTCACGCAGAAAACCGATCAGGTCCAGTCCATCCGCCAGCCCACGCAGCAGGCTTTGGAAAGAATGCGTGTGCGCATTCACAAAGCCTGGCAGAGCGACCATGCCGCGCCCATCAATCGTCCTTTGCACTCGATCAATTTGATCGCTCAGGCGGACACGCCTGTCCACCGCCTCAATGCGGTCATCCCCAATAAGCAAACACCCATCCGGGATGATCCTCCGTGCCGGATCAAGGGTGAGGAGAGTGACGTTGATGAGGGCAGTCTTCATGAAGTTGGCCTGCTACGCGCAGTTCCCCGCTTCGACCCTACGCCCGATTTTCTCAAGCAGTTCGCGGAGTTGAATGAGCTCCTCAGACGAAAGACAGGACATCATATCGGCCAGAAAAGACCGATGATGCGGGCGAATATTAAGGAGCAACTCCTTGCCCGTCGGCGTCAGCTTCACCTTCGTGACACGGCGATCATCCGCATAGGCAACGCGAACCACCAGGCCATCACGCTCCATCCGGTCAATCAAAGATGTCAGTGTGCTGTTTGACCGGAAAACCAACCCGCTCAAATCGGTCAGCGAAAGCGGTTCACCTCTCATCAGGTGTAACAGGACACCATACTGGGCCGTCGTCACCCCCCACTTTCCGAGTTCGCTTTCAACGTAACGGGCAACGGCATCGGCTGTGCGGCGAAGCATAACATACACGTCAATCATCGGCTGCAAATCGTCCCCCGCCGACTCAACCTGCCACGCGGGTTTGGTCGCATCTCGCACATCCATCAGTCATCAATCCTCCTCGATTGCAATTGCACGCATCGGCGCGCCATCAGCCCCCACCAGTTTGAGTGGGAGACATACTAAAAGCACACGCGGCTTTTTGATCTCGGCCAGGTTGACCAGCCATTCAAGCAGCACCACCCCGGCCTTCAAGAACTTGCGGTGATTGGGGCTACCCCGCCCGCTGGGAGTGAGCTGACCACAGTCCGAACAAACGCGAAACGGATTCACATCAGCCTGAAAATCAAGCGCCAGCGACTTGATTTTCTTCGCCAGGAGCCAATCGCAGGCATCTTCCTCCAGCGAGATCATCTCGCGCCACATGCGCTCAGTGCCCCACGGTGCGCGATTCGTCCAACCGGTGCGAATGAGCGCAATGTCACCCTCGCGCACCTCTACACCCGAGGCTTCCAGATCGGCTGCCCATACCGCCTCGCCGGGTTGCTTGTGCAGCATATCGATCACAACAGCTTCGCCCACCAACTGGTCCAACGGCACCTCATCCGCCGCCAGACCATCGGCGTAGAAATGACGCGGCGCGTCGAAGTGGGTGAACGACTGCGTCGTCGTCTCAAGCCGTTGCATCATTAACCCCTCGCGCTCGATACTCGTAAATGTGCTGAGGATCGTCGGCGGCTCCCACTGTCCGAACGCCCGCCGTGCAGGATATTTCGTCCAGTCGGACTGAGTTTGAACGGGCAATGTCAGGTCAATCAGACGCCTTGCCATCTCGTTCTCCATCCTTCTAATTAGACAGCGGCATCCCCATCTCGATCACTTCCCTCTTAACCTCATCGTACATAGCCTGCCACTCCGGCTTTGGCGTGATGGTTTCCACGTCATAGGCCTCAGGAAAGGGAACGCCGATATCTGGATCACGCAGTTGGTCTTCATACCTGGGAATGATCTGTTTGACAATCTCGTTAGCCTGCTCACGACTCATGCCGGAACATGCGTGCAGCACTTCACCACAGAACTTGCACTCTAACGGGCTGAGATGATCGGCCCACTTGCCACCGGAGGTGCGCGGACCGATGACGACGCTTGCGCCCGACACGGAAAGCGCCATCATGATCGCGGCCGACTCCCAGAGCAGCATCCTGGTCATTGGGCCACCCAGTTGATTGGACACCGACTGAATGAGCAGGTCGGTGTTCCGGGACAATGCCTGCATCGTCACCGACAACGCCCAAATGCTATCACGGTTGGTGTTGCAGTTATAGCGAATATCCATCATCGCGCACCCGCCGTAATCCGCAAAATGAACGTAGTATTGCGTGATAGCCCAGGCTACGCCGGCGATGGCTGCTCCCTCGGGCGGGCCGGCGTAGCCGCCGATCATCGGCGACGCACCCGACATGATCGTCGCCCCCATGTTGAGGGCATGAGCTACTTTGTGGAGAGAATCGTACGTGACCTTCATCTCAGCCGGGCCGAGGACCATGACCACATTCTGATCCACCGGGAAGCCCCCGGGAATGCCGAAGCCACCCAACTGGCCAAAAGCGGTGGGGCTGGTGATAACAGCGGTAGCCGGCATGCCAGGGCGTCCGGCCCGCCACAATGCCTGCCGATGCAGTTCATATTGGAGTCGCCCCCCCACCGTTTCGTAGGGCGTACCCCCTTTCAACGGACTGCCAAAGACCGTATTCAGCGAGCCCCCCTGCAAGATGTCCACTTCCTTCTGCATCGCAATCCCGGTGTTGAGCGGCAGCCAGATATCTTCCGAGACAACGATGCCCAGCGGAGCCGTGAAGAGCGGCCGCACGCCGTCCTCTGGCCGCCTCGGGCGCATGACCACCTGGTCTTTACCCTGCCCCAGGGTCAACTGCATCGGCGCACGCATAAAGCCGTAGTGCAGGTCTTCCTCCGTGATCTCAATGACGCGCTCCGTATCCTGGCTGTAGACGCCAAGTTCACATGCCATCTCATAGCCGGCCTGATAGAACCGGTCGGCCAGTTCATCGTCGCAGTTGATCGGGTCTTGCGTATTACAGGTTTGGGCAAGTTCGTATTTCTTGAGCTTGGCCTTGACGACCTTCGGCACGCGCTCGGCATCCCATTCCCGCATCTCAACAATGGTGCCGCGATGGGCCTTGTCGAGCAGCTTGACGAAACGTTGAATGGACATGAGGATATACCTTCCTGACCTACCAGAGAATGAGTGGTTCGTCGAGAGGCGGGCGCCTGTCATAGAAGGCCAGTTGCTTGCACACCTCCACGACGTTGTTTGCCTGCTTCCCGCCGCCGTCAGCGCCGATCTTGCGTATCCAGTCAGGTGTGACCGGGCCGCCGCCGACGATCACGTAGTACTTGTCGCGCAGACCGGCATCCACGAGATAATTGATCACATCCTGTTGGTAGTAGAGCGAGGTAGACATAAGAGCGGAGAGCCCAATGATCTTGGCACCAACCTGCTCGGCCGTCCTGACAAACTCCTTGGTAGCCACGTTTACCCCCAGATCGGTGATCTCGAAGCCGGTGGCCGACAACATGGCCGCGCACAGGTTCTTGCCAATGTCGTGAATATCGCCAAAGACAGTCCCCATCACGATCTTACCCGGACGGGCAGCGAGCTCAGAAAGCGAGATGTGGGGCACCAGGATTGCCATCGCCGCTTTGGCGGCATCTCCCCCCATGATCAGTTCGGGCAGAAAGATCTCAAAATTCTGGAACAGATCGCCCAATTCGTCGGTGCCACGCGTGACACCTTGGTTGATCACATCCAGCGCGACCAGTCCCGCGTCCAGCGCCTCCTGTGAGAGGCGCACCGCATCCTCTTTCTCCCCATTGACAATCGCATCGGCCAGTGCTTGATAAAAGTCATTCTCATTCACAGGACGTCCACGCCTCCATCCTTCTTGCCAAGATATAATTTTCCTTCGCCCCAAAATATTACGCTTGCTAAAATTTCGATATGAAAGTATAATACATTATCACGTTTTTGTCAAGCCCTCGTGCGGGATTAGTTTGCTCCAGGTGATAGTAGGAGGTACAATGCATACGGAAACACAGGACATCTACGACATCACGATCATCGGGGCCGGGCCGGCAGGACTCTTCGGTGCTTTCTATGCCGGGATGCGCCACCTTAGGACCAAGATCATTGAGGCCCTACCCGAACCGGGCGGGCAGCTCGGCGTGCTCTACCCAGAGAAAATCATCTACGACGTGCCAGGCTACCCCGAAATCCGGGCCGGCGAGCTGGTCCGGCAACTGATGAAGCAAATCAGCCGCTTCCCGATCACCTTCCGTTTTGGGGAGACGATGGAACAGATTGAGCAGATGGAGAGCGGGTTGCGCATTCACACCGACAGGGCAATCCATTATACCCGCGCGCTGGTGATTACTTCCGGCATCGGCGCGTTTGCGCCAACGAAGCTGAAGGCCGAGAACGCCGAGGTATTTGAAGGCCAGGGGCTAAGTTACTATCTGGAGCACATCGAGGACTTCCGAGGGAAACGCACCCTCGTGGTAGGTGGCGGCGAGCAAGCCATCGGTTGGGCACTGCAACTCGACGGCGTGGCCAGCCAGGTGACTCTGATCCATCACAAACCAGAATTCCGCGCCGAGGAATCGCAGCTTCAAGCACTTGAAAAATCGAGCGTCGTTGTCCGCATGAACACCCAGGTGAAAGCCATCCAGGGTGACAGCGAGGGCAAGATCACGGGGGTTACCCTCTTCAATCCCCAGACCAAAGAGACCGATTCGCTCGCAGTGGAGGCGATTCTGGCCAATCTGGGCTACAAGTCCAACTTGAAGCTGATGTACAAATGGGGAGTACAGGCAGCGAAACGCTACATCCCCGTCACGGCCAGGATGGAAACCAACATCCCTGGAGTTTACGCGGCTGGTGGAGTTGCCGCACCAGAGGGCGCGGATCCGCTGGATCTGATCTCGATCGGCTTTGGGCAAGCAGCCATCGCGGTCAATCATGCAGCAGCTTACATTGACCCTCAGGCATCTGTCTTCCCCGGCCACTCGAGCGAAGGGAAGTTCTAAACTCAAGGACGTGTGTGATGTTTGTCGCAGACGGGGAGGGATAGTGTGGCTACAGGCCGGCCACCACCTCCCCAATCCGCTCCAGCGCCGCCCGGATGTTCTCCACCGAATTCGCGTAGCTCAGGCGCAGGTAGCCGGCCCCATACGCCCCAAAAGACTCGCCGGCCAATGTGGCCACGCCGGCCTCGTTCAGCAACCGGTCCGCCAGTTCCCGTGACCCCACCCCCGTGCCGGTGACGTTGGGGAAGGCGTAGAAAGCGCCGGCCGGCATCACGCAGCGGATGCCAGGAATCTGGTTCAGCCCATTCACGATCACGTCCCGCCGCTCGCGGAAGGCCCGCACCATGGCCCGCACCTCGTCCGTAGGGCCGGTGAGGGCCGCGATGCCGGCCTGCTGGGTGAAAGCCGCTGTGCAGGAGTTGGAGTTCACCATCAGCTTCGTCACCTGCTCGGCCAGGGGGGCCGGCATCACCCCGTACCCCAGCCGCCAGCCGGTCATGGCGTACGTCTTGGAGTAGCCGTCCAGCAGAATCGTCAGCTCCTGCATGCCCGGCAGTGAGGCGATGCTGGCGTGCTCGCCCTCGTACAGAATCTGCTCGTACACCTCGTCGGACAGCACCATGATGCCACGCTCGCGCGCCATATCGGCCACGGCCTGCAGGTCTTCGCGGGTCAGCACGCCCCCCGTCGGGTTCTGGGGCGAGTTCAGGATGATGAGCCTGGTGCGATCGCTGACCAGGGAGCGGAACTCGTCGGCGTCGAAGCGGAAATCCCGCTCCTCGCGCAGGGGCAGGGGCACCGGCGTGGCACCCACGAAGTTGATCATCGATTCGTAGATGGGGAAACCCGGGTTGGGGTAGATCACCTCATCGCCGGCCTGGGCCAGGGCCAGGAGGGTGAAGAACATGATCGGCTTGGCGCCCGGCGTGACCACCACGTGTTCAGGCCGGGCGTCGATGCCCCGGCTCTCCGAGATGTGGCGGGCGATGGTCTGGCGCAGCGTGGGGACGCCGGCGGCCGGCGTGTAGTGGGTGTGGCCCTCGCGCAGGGCGCGCACGGCGGCTTCGACGATGTGGGCCGGCGTGTCGAAATCGGGCTCACCGATCTCCAGGTGGATGACGTCTCGTCCTTGAGCTTCCAGGGCTTTGGCCCGCGCCAGCACCTCGAACGCGGTCTCCGTACCCAGCCGGCCCATTCGTTGAGCAAGCTGCATCATGTGTAACCTCCTCGTATGATATGTGTACCCGAAGGAAACTGTCGTCCCTACTCGCTTCGCTGATTCCGCGTTTCATCGACCATCGCTTGCATATTGGCCGCCGGCGTCAGCGGCCATAGATCGCATCCCGGCCAGACCGCATCCGCACCAGAGGCGATGGCCTGAGCGACAGCGCGCCGGACGTCGGCCTCATCGCCATTTGCCAGCGTCCCAACTGGATCAATATTGCCGAGCAGAATCGCCTCAGACCCCAACATCTCGCGCGATTGCGCCAGGTCATTGGTCTGATCCACGCTCAGTGCATCCGCACCGGCCTCCACCAACAAAGACATGCCCCGGTTGGTGTTACCACATACGCTCAGTACACGTGGCGGCGGAAGCTCGGCCAGCAAGCGTTGTAGCCGGGGCAGGATGAGTTTCCTGAATGCCGGCGGGCCGATGAACCCTGGCGAGCCACCCATTGCGTGGACAGTGATAAAGTCAGCCCCTGCCGATCGATAGGCGAGCGCGACCTGTGTGACCACATCGGTAAGCGGATCCAGTATTCGGTCCACCGCTTCCGATCCGGTAGCCACTTCTCGCATCAAGGTGCCTGCCTCCACAAGTTGCATCGCCAGCGTAAGTGGTCCCGGTATCCACGCGCCGACGACAATTTCCTGACCAATGTCCCCTTTCAGAATCTCGATGGCCTCGGTCACCACCGAAATACGCTCACGGCGCGCCAGGTCGGGCGGTACACGAAGTTCCAGCTCTTTAGATGAAGCAGCCTGCGGTGCGACGACCCTCGGGAGCTCCGGGCGGGGGGCCTCCGCGCGGAAATCCACCTGCGCGCCCAGCACACCGGCTTCGACACACAAATCTAATGGCACCACCGCCGACTCGAAGCCAAACAGGCGATAGGTTGTCGCAGCGGCAGCAGCCATCTTGACCGCATCGGTATGAATTTCGCTCAAGCGCAGGCCCACGCTTTCCAGCCCCGGCACGGTGACATTGATGAGACCACTGAAACATGGTACGTGCCGGCTGCGGTGCCCCCTGAGCAACGCAAGCACTTCATCGCGTGAGGGGCGCACGCTCGTCTCACCCCCTGGTCTTTTTCACCCTGGTCTCCCTCAGAAAGTTAGCTGCCAGCAAGTCTTTACCATCGGACGGCATCAAGTCAGCAACGTGCGGGAAAGCATCGGACATGTGGGGAAAGTTGAGCGCAATAGCCGCGCCGGCCAGAAGGCTGCAGGACGACGAAATGCTTCAAAGAGCCTTAACGCTCCACTCACTCGTACCCCAGAAAGGATACGAGAAACTGATCAGCTTGCTCAAAGTACTGCTCCAGATCAAAGCCGTTGGGGTCAATGATGGACTGCAGCGCTGCGCCCTGAAAGAGTGAAACTAGCATTGCTGGAGCCATCGCGGCACGATCAGCACGGAATATGCCACTTTCTACGCCTTCGTCCAGAATCTCGCGGATGTCCGCGCGCCAGCCGGAGTACATCTGTTGGATCTTTTTGCGAACCGACGGCCGCTTCGTCGCCTGCACCCAGAAGTCGTAGTAGACCTCCAGAGTGTCCGATTTCTCAGCGATGATCTGTCTTTGCTGTTCCAACAGCACCCGAAGTTTGGACAACGGCCCCTCCGCAGCCGCCAGCCGTTCTTCTCGTCCTTCCCTAAACTCGATCAAGAGCCGGTCGAGCAAAGCGACGATCAGCTTATCCTTTGTATCAAAATAGTAATGAAGGCTAGGTTGGCTGACACCAGCAGCCTCGGCGATATGGCGCATGCGGGTGGATTCCAGACTGCGCTCCGCGATGCTCTCAAAGGCCGCATTCAGAATCTGCTTGCGGCGGATAGGTTGCATGCCGACTTTTGGCAACTTGATTCTCCATTACTCACCGTGGGCGGTTCGGCGTTTTCCTGACCAGGTAATCAGATAAAAGCAATGATACCACAGCCCTTGGAGCCTGTCAAGACACGTCAAACGGCGATCAGGGCTGCGTCATTCTAACGAATCGTTAACAACGGTCTAATGCGATTCAAATACGCTCGTGGCAAAACATATAGTGCGTTGAAAGCCCAATCTGCGGAGGAGGTGGTCAGATGATACGCTCGTTGCTTGAGGTGTTCTCTGAGCTGCCAGTCGGCGGGTGCTGCGGAAGCTGGACCTGGACCTTTTGATCCAGAAGCTCAGTGAATGGGCCCACGAATGTTGGAATTCCGTTAGAATGACACAGCCCTGTTGCGTATGCCAGACTACTTGCAATTGTTTACGGAGTATGGTACAATAAGATTGGAAGTGGGGGAGCGAAGTTTCTTTCGAGCGCTCTCTTCGTCATATAATCCAAGATGCCACCCTGCCACATCTGGCAGGGTTTTTTGTTAGTTTCTTCCCTGCCTGACCCAGATTCAAGTCCTGCCCGTCGGACTCCCATATCCTGCCCATGTAACAGTAGGTTTTGTGCTGCCGGCGCGAATTCACGGCTGTGACCGCCGGTCTCGGAGGAGGTAGGGGAATGTTTGGTAGGAACGGTTATCAGAATGGCCACCGGCGGGAAGAAGCCGAGATCTTACAGAAGAAACTGAGTCGTATCAGGCAGTCTGCTCAATCTGGCGACGATGGGTGGCGCAACTTGTTGCGTCAACGGTACCTGGAGCAGCGTTTGCGCAAGCTGGTGGAGAGGCGCTGACGAAGTTCGACACGCGGTAATCTGTCCCCCGCGCATGTCGTCAAGAAGGTGGTCACATCATTCGACGTTCGGAGTGACGTAGCAACAACCGTACTCAAGTCGTAGTAACGACTTCAGTCGTTTTCTGTCCGGCAAGGCGTACAACTAACAACTGAAGTCGTTGCTACGAACACTCTTGGGTACACTCCTAGAAATCTATTGTCTTCAGTCTGTCCATCGCTTCCTTGAGCCGTTCCTCTGGCGCACACAGCGATAGCCGCATGTAACCCTCGCCGGCCTGGCCGTAAACACTGCCTGGTGTGATCCACACGCCGGCTTCGTTCAACACGTGCATTGCGAAGTCTTCCGACTTCCAGCCCTCCGGCGTCCGGGGCCAGACGTAGAGAGCGGCCTTCGGCTTGTGGGCTTTCAGCCCGGCCGCCGCCAGTCCCTCCAACAGGACGTCGCGCCGGCGCTGGTATATCGCGTTGCGCCCGGCAATCCACCCCTGGTCTCCCTGCAGTGCCGCCGTTGCCGCAATCTGAATCGGGTTGAAGATGCCCGTGTCTACATTGCTCTTCACCCGGATCAGGCCGGCGATCACCTCCGGGTTCCCGACCGCCATCCCCACACGCCAGCCGGCCATGTTGTACGTCTTGCTCAGCGAGTTGAGCTCCACGGCAACCTCCCTGGCCCCAGGTATCTGAAGCAGGCTGGGCGCCCGATAGCCGTCGAAGGTGACGTCGGCATACGGGTTGTCGTGGGCGACCACAATATTATGTCGAGCCGCGAAGTCAACCACTTTCTCAAAGAACGACATGGGGGCGACTGCCCCGGTCGGGTTGTTGGGGTAGTTCAGCCATATCACGCGAGCACGATCCAGGACATTGGTCGGGATGGCGTCGAGGTCGGGCAGGAAATCATTCTCGGCCAGGAGCGGCATCGGGTAGCTTTCAGCATCGGCCAGGATGGTGCCCATCTGGTAGGTTGGATAGCCTGGGTCGGGAATCAGCGCGATGTCGCCGCGCCCCACCAGAGCCAACGCCAGGTGGGCAATGCCCTCTTTCGAGCCGATCAGGGGCACGACCTCGGTGTCAGGGTCGAGATCGACGTCGAAGCGCTGCTTGTACCACGTCGCTATTGCCTGGCGAAAGTCGGGCATGCCGGTGTAGCTGGGGTAGCGGTGGTTGGCCGGGTCTTCGGCTGCCTGTTGGAGTACTTCCACGATGTGGGCCGGTGTGGGTAAATCTGGACTGCCGATACCCAGATTGATTACGTCAACACCTTGCGCTTTCTTCTCAGCGATGAGCTTAGAAACATGAGCGAAAACGTAGGGTGGAACCTGTTCCATGCGTTTAGCGAGCAACGTCTAACCTCCTGTTCTCCAGTGTCTCTTCAACAACCCGACCCACCCGGGTCAGACTGTCAACGCTTAACTTATCACACGTATCTTCGGTCGTGTGCCAGTAGGGGTAATCAAAATCGATCATGTCGAGGGCCGGAATGCCCTGGTTCAGAAACGGACGGTGGTCGTCGATGAGGTGAGGGCCGATCCGGGGGATGAAGTGCTCCGAATAGCCAAGCTCGCCGGCCACGTCCCACACGGTCTGGCGCATCCAGTCGGTCGAAAAGCCCTCCCACAAAATTTGCTGGTCCTGGTCACCGATCATGTCCAGCAAGATCATGGCATCGATTTCAGAATCCAGGTGTTGGGCCATGTAGGTTGAACCGACGATCCAGTCCCAACCTGGCAGTCCCCCACTGCCGTTGTCCTCGGCATCAAAGAAGGCCAGCCAGACCTGGTGGCCTGTGTCATGGACGTTCAGGGAACGGGCCAGTTCCAGCAGAACCCCCACGCCGCTGGCGCCGTCGTTGCCGCCGGGCACCGGATCGTTCCGGTGGTTGGGATTGGGATCGTGGTCGGCTTTGGCCCGGGTATCGTAATGAGCGCCGATAATGATGGGTGTACCCTCCCCTTTCCGGCCAATCAGGTTGCGTACGGTGACGCCCTGATACTCAAATGTTTGCTCCTCCACAGTCCAGCCCTGAGCTTCCAGTTGTTCAATGATGTAGTCGCTGGCTTGCTGCAAAGCCTCGGAGCCCGGCGGCCGCGGGCCGAAGTCACACTGGGCCCGCGCGTGGCTATACGCCCGCTCCCCATCGAACACAACGGTCTGGTAGCCGTCGAACCGAATGAACGGGATGAAGACGTGCAGGTCATCCAGGATGGCTGACAGCGGCGTCCCTGTTGCCCACAGGAGGCCGGCTGCAACGAGGATAGCAGTGCCCAGCCCCACGAGAATGCGGCTGGACCACCAGGTTGAACTTCGTGTAGCTTGCGAGCCGTTTGTTGAGTGCATTTGTGTTTGTTGGGTGTAGTTTATATGACTACACGAAATACAAGGGCTTGCCAAAGGGATGACATGCCCTGAGAAGCCCACCTTCATAGGCTGAAAATCAGTCGCCGAAGGGTCGCCCTTCGGCGTCGCCCAGGACATACTTCGCAAGGGTCGATGCAATTTCAACTGTCGGACAGCGGAAGTTACCCCCGCCAGGCTAATCACACGCCCGAAGATTATACCATCATTCCCAATGATTCTCCAACTGCCAGCCCGGCGATCAACGCCGCAGGCCCGTCACCCGACAGCAGAACGCGATGGCCTTTCCCCGCCTTCCAGTACCCGCAAGAACGCCTCCACCACCTGGGGGTCAAACTGCGTGCCGGCGCACGCCTTCAGCTCCGTCACCGCCTCCTCATGGCTGCGTGCCGACTTGTACGGCCTCTCATCCGTGATAGCACCGTAGGCATCCACCACGGCCAGGATACGTGCCCTCAGGGGAATCGCTTCTCCCTTCAAGCCGTCGGGGTAGCCCGTTCCATCCCACTTCTCCTGGTGAGCGCGGATGATGGGTGCAATATCCGCCAGCTTCCTGACCGGTGCCACGATCTCCGCTCCGATCTCGGGGTGGCGGTTAATCATTTCCCGTTCCTCATCGGTCAAGGGTCCGGGCTTAAGCAAGATGCGATCCGGTACACCGATCTTACCAATGTCGTGGAGCAGGGCCCCCCAGCGGATGGTTTCGATGTCGGCTTCAGTGCAACCCAACTCCCGAGCAGTAGCTTCGGCCCAGGCAGCCAGCCGCTGACTGTGATCACCAGTGTAGGAGTCGCGAGCATCCATGGCGTTGGCCAAAGCCAGTATGGTCTCAATGTAACTCTCCTCCAACTGTTCGTGCAGGCGAGCGCGGCGCAGGGCGCTGGCCGCCTGATCGGCGATGGCGGTCGCGAGGCGCAACTTGTCCGCGCCGAAGGGTTCGCGAGTCACGCTGCGTGCCTCGCCCAGAGCCAGGAGACCGATCGCTTCGTCGCCCACACGCAACGGGACCAGGCACAGGCCCTGCACCAAATCCAGGAATAGAGCCTGCCGCTCGGCTGGACTGAGTTCTATCTCGTCTCGGAACACCACCTGAGGCCCGGCCTGGGCCATAATACGCCGGTAGTATGGCCAGATCAGCTCCGGATCCGAGCGACCCACACCCAGGTCCCGCTCGAGCGCACGAACCGGGTGGGCAGCCCGGCAGATGAAAACGCCGTTCTCATCAGGCATCAAAAGACGGCAGAAGGTGACATGCACACTCTCCCTGGCCTGGTAGGCAATGGTCTCTACCACGATTTCCATGACGTCGGTATCCACCAGTTGACGACTCAAGGCATAGAGATCTGCCAGTTCCTCCCGCCGGCTCTCCTCAGCTTCGAACAACCGGGCATTCTCCAGAGCTACCGCCGCCTGGCGGCAGAATGCCACCATGACTTCCTTCTCCACGGCTGACCAGACGTGCGGTACATCGTAATAGCAGCCCACGGCTGCCACCACCCGCCCTTCGTAGACCAATGGCCACAGGCCAGTCGCCTGGTACCCCTCCTCCTTTGCCAGACCTCGCAAGGGCGAGCTCTCCGGCAAGCCCACCACGTCGGAGATAAGCACCGGATCGAGGCTATCGAACAGCCGGCCGCCGGGCAGCTCCCGCGCGCGGGCGGTCACCTGCTCGATGTAGGCAACCGAAAAGCCCTCGGACCAGGGGCACGTGACGGTGTCATCGGAGATGCGCAGGTAGACGGCAACTCGATCGGTGTCGCTTAGAGCCAGCGCACCCTTGCCAATGGCTTTCACTACCTCAGCCACTGTGAAGGAACGATTCAAGGATTCGCTAAGCGAGGCCAGCCGGGCCATCCACTCAGCGCGGTCCTGGGTCGCCTGGAAGAGATGTACGCGCTCAACTGCTGCTCCCACTTGCCGGGCTATTGCCTCTACCAGACCGGTTTCCTCGGTAGACCAACGTCGTGGTACAGGAGCAGCTAAGGCAAGCCCGCCAATCCGCCGCCCTTCAACCAGAATTGGAGCGACGAGGGACGCGCGGACACCGGCGCTAACCAATGCCTCCGCCACCGCAATCGGCAGCGAAGGGGCGGCAGATGACACCCTGCCGCCGGCCTGCTTCTCGCCAAGCAAGGCCTGCCAGTCCTCCACAACGATGGGACCGGAGACGTCTATCTCCTCAACTTTCAGTCCGGCAGATCGGAGTGCTGCAACAATGGTTGGTCCGGCCTCGACCGAGCGGCCCCGAGTGATGTAGAGGGGGACGTCCATCCCCCAGATCCTTGACTCGCCGGCTCCCTTGCGCAGCCAGATGGCACCCATCTCGAGCCCTAGAGCGCTCAGTGTACGCTCGAGGGTGGTCTCCAACAGGGCCGGCAGATCCGTGGCAGCCACGGCGGTGGCGATAACAGCGTTGAGGGCCTCCAGATGGGCTGCACGGTGACGAGTCTCTTGCAACAGGCGGGCACTCTGCAACGCAGCCGAGGCATAGTGGGCGAACAGATCTACCAACGCCCGCCGGTGGGCAGGGAAGGCATGTGGCTTGGGCGATAACAGGGCCACCACGCCGAAAAGCCACTCGCCAAAGGTCAGGGGGACGAAGTAGGCCGAGCGGATCTCTGGATCGAGCGGAATCCAACGCGGGTCAGCGTAGCAATCGGGCAGATAGAGGGATTGGCGAGTGAAGGCTACCAGACCCACCAGGCCACGCTCCTCCCCCAGGTGAAAGGCCAGATTCGAGTACACTTCCTCTGCCCCTTCCCACACGACACCGACGACATCTTCCAACGTCAGCGTCTGCGCTCCCCGATCATAGCGGAAAAAGCCGGCGCGTTCCGTGCCGATTGCCTCATGGATCGACGTCAGAACAATCGTGGTCATGCGCTCCGGCACGGCCGAGACGATTTCGAATTGCGCCGACAGCATCTTCTCCACCATGCCCGCCCGCTCAGCGACGTGCGCGAAGGTCCGGGCGTTCTCGATGGCGATGGCCGCCTGGCCGGCCATGGTACGGAAGAATGCCACGTCTTCGTCGGCAAAGACCTTCGGTTGGGTGGTCAAAATATGCAAGATGCCGATGGTCTGATCCCGCACGACTAACGGCACGCCCAGGTAGGAGCTCAGCCGCCCATCTTGGATGCGCCGGCGATGCATGTGCACCCGGGGGTCCTGTGCCAGGTCGTAGATGATGACCGGCTCCTGCCGTTCCACAAACCAATGTAGCAAGCTCTCCGCTAACTCAAAGGCTTCTTCTTCCACGATCGAGCCGTTGGGCAACCGCATGACGAACACCTCCGCCTGCTGTTGTGTTTCGTCCAGCAGGCTGATGGCTGCCGCGTCCGCACCCAATTGCCTGGGCACTCGCTCCAGAACAATATGCAGCGTCTCTTTCAACTCAAGGCTCTGGATGATAGCGCGGTCAACCTCGTGCAAAGTCTGCAGGCGGGCCAGTCGCTCTTGGGCATTACGGTAGGTACGGCCACGGGCAATCGCCAGTGCCAACTGGTCACCCATGGCCTGCAATGCCCGCAGTTCGCCTTCGTCCAGCGCCTCATAGCGTCGGCTAGCCACCACCAATGTGCCAAGCCATTGCCCCTTATTGTCATCCTGTGGCGGCAAGTGCAGGGGGATGGAAGCCCAGGCACGGATACCCTCGCGCTTGGCGAAATCGGGCATGACACCCGCACCTCCGAGCTGCTCATGAATGACGCGTGACTCGCGTATCCACTCGGGTGAGTCGTCGGCGGGAAACGAGAGCACCTGAGCGCGGAAGGCGTCGGAGATACCTCGCCAGGCGCGCAGCACCACCTCGTTGCCCTGTACCAGACTGATGCCGCCAAACTCCACTCCCAGGAAGGTCAGCACCTCGTCCAGGATATAGTCGAGCCGTTCGTCCACGTCGGTGGTGCGCAAGCTCGTGCTCAGGATCCGGGCGCGGGCCGCCAGTTCGTCCCGCTGGCGACGCACGATTCTCTCGGCCTGCTTAAGCCTAGTAATATCCAGATACATGGCGCGCGTACCGACGATGTGGCCATCCGGATCAGTTTCAGGCACCGCACGCAGCAATGTCTCGATAACACGGCCATCTCGCGTCACCAGTTCGCGTTCCTCGGCAAGGAATTCACCGCGCAGTGCTCGTTGATAGCCGCCGCCTTCGAGCAATTTGGCACGTGATTCAGGTGTGTAGAAGTCGGCCAACGGCCGGCCCACTACCTCAGCCCGGCTATAACCCAACGTGCTGAGAAACAACCGGTTGCAATCCGTGACAATCGGCACCCCCTCCTGATGGCGGGTGATCACGTACTTCACCGGTGCATCTTCAAACAGCTCCCGGTATCGTCGTTCTGCCTTACTGACGGCTTCTTCTGCGCTCTCCCGCAATCTATCTTCCACTTCTCTTCTGTTTGGTCCGTCCATCACGTTACGCACCATAGAACACCCTCTCTGCTCCGCCCCACAACCCCGCATTCAATCCAGATCGGAACATGAGAACATCCGACAGGAAAACCCAATCTCATCGTGATGACATGTGCGAAGGCAACCCGGATGATGACGAGCAACAATCTGAATTCGGTGTGGCTGGAATGTTGCGATGTTACAGTGCTCATACATGTGAGGTGCCAGACATCGGGATACCTACTCGAGGGCGGGGTGTGCTACGTTGGGGCCTGGGTTCAAGCTCCTGGCCATGCGGACAGGGATCCATTGCACAGCTACTATATTCTATTATAAACCTCGGGACTTAGCAAACGCTTAGCAGGTGGACAGCACTTGAAGTTTGTTGTATGATTAGTTTGCCAGATGGGATAGCTATCTATGACTACACGAAGTAGTGCAGCGGAGAGCTGATGCGTGCTATAGACATCATTGCCAAGAAGCGGGATGGCCAGGAGCTCACTCACGACGAAATCGCCTTCTTTATCGACGGGTTCACCCGAGGCGACATCCCGGACTACCAGGCCGCCGCGTGGCTCATGGCCGTCGTCTGGCGAGGCATGACCGACAAAGAGACTACGGACCTCACGCTCACCATGGCCCGTTCCGGTGAGATTCTCGACCTCAGCGACATCGGTCCGATGATCGTCGATAAACACTCCACCGGCGGGGTCGGTGACAAAACGACCATTGCCATCGGTCCGATGGTCACGGCCACCGGGCTTCCTATGGCCAAGATGAGCGGTCGCGCCCTGGAGTTCTCCGGCGGCACCCTGGACAAACTTGAGTCGATCCCTGGCTACAAAGTCCCCCTGACCCGCGAGGAGTTTTTGCGACAAGTGCGGCAGGTGGGCCTGGCGGTGGCCGGCCAAACCGGCGACCTGGTGCCAGCCGATGGCAAACTGTACGCCCTCCGCGACGTCACCGCCACGGTTGAGAGCATCCCCCTCATCGCCAGCTCCATCATGAGCAAGAAAATCGCCTCCGGCGCGAACGCTATCGTCCTGGACGTCAAAGTCGGTCGGGGGGCCTTCATGCATACCGAAGCCGAGGCGGTGGAACTGGCCGAGAAAATGGTGGCCATTGGACGAGGTGTCGGTCGCCAGGTGACGGCTGTCGTGTCAGACATGAGCCAGCCGCTGGGTCAGGCGGTGGGGAATGCTCTGGAGGTCGAAGAAGCCATTGCGACGCTGCGGGGTGAAGGACCGGCTGATTTCACCGAGCACTGCATGATCATTGCAGCCCACCTGCTGGTTCTGGGTGGAAAAGCCCAGGATACCGAAGAGGCACGCACCATCCTCCACGACCTCATCGAGAGCGGCGCAGCGCTGGAGCAATTTCGGCGCTGGATCGAGGCTCAGGGCGGTGCCCCCTCCGTGGCCGATGACCCGACGATCATGCCCCAGGCCAAGGTGGTGCGGGACGTGCCGGCCCCGCGCTCCGGTGTGATTGCCGGCATTGATGCGATGGAGGTGGGCCTCACCGCCGTGCTGCTGGGAGCTGGCCGTGAGAAAAAGGGGGATCCCATTGATCACAGCGTGGGGATCGTATTTGGGCCGAAGGTGGGCGACCGGGTCCAGGCCGGCGAACGGCTGTTCGCGCTCCACGCGGCTGATGAGGATACCTTCGAGGCAGCACGCCGGCGCCTGCTGGCCGCCTATTCCTGGAGCGATGAACCGGTAGAACCGCCACCGCTGGTGCATCGGGTTGTTCAGTAACTGACAAAGCGGAACATTTTTGCGCCACACTCCGGGCACGTGCCCCGCACGGCTGGCCGGCCATCACTGGTGGCCGTTGGCTCCGGGTCCTGAATCGGTCGCTTGGTGCGGCATCGGGCACAGTAGGCCAGCAAAGGTTCCGGACCCGCGACAGCTTCCCGAGCGCGGGCAAGAATCTCCTCAGCAGCCTCCTGGGCTGGTCCATCGACTTCGGCAGCCACGGGCTCAGCCTCCGGGACCTCCTCTTCCTCCTTCCCCCACGGCAGATCGGGCAACGCGATTCGCATGGGTTCCCGCCCGACCTCCGTAAGACCGACCTGGCCGGCCCGTCCCAGCCGCCACCAGGCGATCACCCAACCAACAGCCACCCCAACCAACAAGCCTACGATAAAACGTCGCATTGATGAAACTCCCTTCCCCGGCCTAACCTTCACCAATCCACCAGCTTGCGTTCTTCGACAACCTGCTCATAGACGCTCACCGTCTTCTCAGCCACACGCTCCCAGGTGAAGATCCGGCGGATCTTTTCAAGAGCATTGTCCACACGAGCCTGTACCTGATCGGGATAACGCAGGGTCTGCCGGACGGCCCACGCCAGTGATTCGGGATTTCCGGGATCGTGCACCAACCCCGTCTCGCCGTCATCTACCACTTCGGCCAGCCCGCCGGTTCTCGAGGCCACGACGGGCACGCCGGCCGCCATCGCCTCCAGAGCGACGATCCCAAATGGCTCATACAGGCTAGGGAACACCGCCACGTCAGCAACCTGGTAGAGTCGATCCCGGTCATTGTCCGAGATGAAACCGACAAAATCAAATCGATCAGAAACCGCCAGGCCTGACACCATCCCCACCAATTCATCGTACATGGGACCCTGTCCGGCAATCACAAACCGGGCGTTCGGGAACTCGGTGAGGATGTTTGGCGCCGCCTCCACCAGCGTGTGCGCTCCCTTCTCGTGAACCAGCCGACCAACGTGGAACACGATCCTCTCATCGTCATCGGCAAACCGCCGGCGAAACGCTGTCAGGGACGCATTATCAAACCGGCAGTAGCTCTGCAAATCCACACCGTTCGGAATGATATCGATCTTGTCCGCCGGTACGCGGAAGAAGCTTCCCAGTTGATCGGCCATATACCGGCTGGTTACGATGATCCGCCAGGATTCAAATGACAACTGCCACTCGATATAATCGATTGCAACAGACAGTGAGCCGCGCAACACACCTCCGCTCCGGCCACGCTCTGTCGCGTGGATCGTGACCATGAGAGGCCATTTGTATTCATGTTTGAAATGAAAGGCACTCAGCGCAACCAGCCAATCGTGCGCATGGATCAGATCAAACGGCCCATGCTCGCCCACCAGAGACTCGGCATAGGCCGTCATCCGGCTGTTGACCTCGTGGGCGTCGGTGACGATGTCACCACTTTGCCAGGACGCCGGCTCCACCCGATGCACAGTAACACCATCCTGCATCGCTTCAAGGGGCGCGCCCCCGTTGAGCCGTGGAGTCACTAGATGAACGTCTACACCCAACGCGGCCAGAGCAGGAATCAGCGCCGTAACATGATTGCCCATCCCCCCATTGATGTGCGGCGGGTATTCCCACGAAAACATGAGAACCCGCATCTGTTCACCGACGGTATTTTTCAATGTTTGCGTTGTGCTCCTCCAGTGTTTTTGCGAAGACGTGGGAGCCATCACCGGCCACATCGTTAGCCACGAAGTAATAATACTCAGTATCAGCCGGCTCCACGGCTGCCTGCAGCGCAGCCAGACCGGGGTTGCAGATAGGCCCCGGGGGTAGCCCGACATGCGTGTAAGTATTGTACGGCGAATCGACACCCAAGTCTTCGATGTACAACGGCCGCTTCCACCATTGGTCAGCATCTGCCTGATACCCGAGGGCATACTGAACCGTTGGATCGGCGTTCAGGTACATGCCGGTCTTGAGCCGGTTGTGAAACACGCCGGCAATGAGCGCCCGCTCGTCCGGCACCTGGGCTTCGCGCTCGACAATCGAGGCCAGCGTGATAGCCTGGTGGATAGAGAGGCCCCGAGCTTTGGCCTGTTGCCGCATCTCCGGCGTGAACCGTTCACCGAACGTCGTCAGCATCCGGTCGATCACGTCCGATGCGGTCGCGTCCGCCTTGAACTCGTAGGTGTCCGGGAAGAGGTAGCCCTCCAGCGACGTAACCCCCTCAGGCCGATCGGATAGGAAATCGTAGCGCTGGCCCGAGCTCGTCGAAGGGTCGAAGCCGGCACCGGTCCGCACTAACCTGAGAAACGCATCGGGGTTGGCCAACCCTGTCTCGGTCAACAGAGCGGCAATCTGCTCCGCCCGCCACCCCTCGGGAATGGTCAGCGTTACCGTTGATGGCCGGCCCTGCTGCAGGGCGGCCATGATTTCAGCCATGCTCATGTTGCGGCGGAGCTGATAATCGCCGGCTTCCAGTTGCGTGTCCACGCCCTGGACCCGCAGCAAGGCACGAAAGAGATTGGCGTCCTGAATCAGCCCCTCGCTCTCGAGACGTTGGGAAATCTGCTCCGCCGTCTCGCCAGCGAAAACGGTAAAGGTCACAGGCGTGGGATCGTCGCTCGCCGCGGCCTGGGCATCTTCACCCTCAAACCGAAGATATGCCCCCAGCAGCGAGTCCTCGAGATCGGAGAAGCTGGGCAGTCTCACCCGGCCCGACGCCGGCTCACCAACCCGCGCGCCCGACGCCGGCGGTGCAAAATGCTGCCACACCAACATGGGTACAACGACAACGCCGATCAGGCCGACAATGGCCAGTACAGCGCGCAGGACGCGGCGGATGGGTCCGCGCTCAGGCTCCAGGAACTGGTTCAATTCACTCATGATCCTCTTGTTCTTCGTCTGACATAGACGCCCGCAGCCGGCAGGCATCCAGGTAGTCCTGCAAGATCACCGCCGCTGCCACAGCATCGATGGTCTGTTTCTGTTCGCGCGCCGACTGACCGCGCTCGCTCAACACCCGAGCAGCCGTGACCGTTGACAGGCGCTCATCCCACATTTCCAGGGGAACGGCGACAGCGGCTTCCAGTTGTCTGGCAAAATCCTCCACGGCTCGCGCCTGAGAACCGACCTTGCCACTCAGCAGACGGGGATGGCCGACGACCAGCCGGCCTACATCCTGCTCGTCCATCAAGGCCCTGATTTGAGCAATGGCTGCTTCGTCGGTCTCACGCCGCACGACGGTCAGGCTGCGAGCGATGATCCCCAGCGGGTCACTCACCGCCACACCGATGCGCCGCTCACCCACGTCAAGAGCCATGATTCGTTTCATCAGTCCCAATCTCACCGATAACCGTCGAATTGTCCCGAATGACCACGTCAATCCGCGTGGGCAGCCACGGCATGCGCCCCAACCAACCGCGCGACACGTGGATGAGGGGCGCGGTTGTCAGCGGGAACCGCTCGTGCAGCAAGACCGACGCCTCCTCCACAGGACGCCCGCGGACCATGTTTTTTATGTCACGTTCCCTGATCTGGGGCCGGGCCATTGCCGTGGCTCGGACCTGAAGTCGAACCAGGCCGGCCTCAACCCCCAGCACCGGTCCCACCTCCGTTTTCAGGCTATCAGCGATCACAAGCTGGCCGGCCGGTACCTGCTGACGCAGAGCCGCCTCAGCAAGCTGTCGTGCGTGGTCGAAGTTGACGGCCGTTCCAGCAGCGCGGACGGTGAGGTTGACAGTGATCACATCGGCGACGGCTTCGGCCTGCTCCGAAAACGACTCGTCATCGACCTGGACCTCAACAGAGTCGTCGATCAGCGTCTCGCCCGCACTCACCTGGGCCTGCAATGCCTCAAGTGCCTCCTGGCGCATACGCTCGAACAGCACATCGCGCACCCGATTGCGCTCCTCCTGGGTCACAAGGCCCACCCGGCGCACCGTGCCGCCGCTCATCGGGCGGTCGTTCACCACTGCCACGGGCAGGCCCAAACCGGGGTCCAGCACGGTGACGGTGTAGGCCGGCACGTTGCCCCCAAGACCGGGCTCCACCGCCTCGACCTGTACACGAGCCGTGGTGCCGGCCGGCCCGGGCACCGTGACAGCCTCCTGCGTGCGGAACGCCACCGCTGTTGCCCCGCTGGTGGTCACAATGCTGCCGGCCGGGATCACAACGTCGCTTTCGCTCTGATTGACAAACACCACCGTCCCCCGGGCCGGCTCATCAGGGACGTCGGTTCGCGCCGAGGTCGGCTCCCGCGTCTGGCGATCCAGCGTCACCTCCAACCGACGTGCCGGAATCCGATGTCGGGGCACGTCCACCGCTGTCAGGCCTGGATCAGCCAGGGCCTCAACCGTCGTTTCAAGAGGAACAGTGAGCGGAGTGACCATGACGGTTGCATGAGGCAAGACCAGAACCGCCACAGCCAGCCCAAGGGCCAGGAGCACCACCGCCAACGCCACCGAGGAAAGCGGAGAATGGAGGATGGAAGGTGGAGTATAGAGGTTGGAGGTTGGAGATTGGAGACCTGTCCCGGTCCAGGGATTGGAGATTGGAACCCGAACGGGCCTGATCCACTCGCCATCTTCCGTCCTCCGTTTTCCCGCTTCCGTCTTCCGTCTTCCGTCTTCCCCCTTCCATTTTCCCCCTTCCGTCCTCCATTTTCCCCCTTCCATCTTCCGACGAACCCGGAGGCCGACATGGCCGGCCATCACGCGGGTCGCGCTATCGCGGGTGACAATGGTAAGGTCCAGTCCCAGGTCGTCTGCTGCGCGGCGCAGCAACGTCAGGGACAGTCGATCCCGAAGGGCCTGGTTGGCTTTGGGGAGGTACAGGTAGACCTGCCGGCTCCGCATACGCGCCAGCCGCGCCTGAATCCGTGCCACCTCCTCATCCGGCTCAACTGTCAGGACATCGACCATCTGGACTTCAGGCTCAGGGCTGATCGCTTCGGACCTCACCGGTTCAGGGCTTGACTGACCAGCTCCTGAACCTGGGCCAGGGCTTCGCCCAGCTTGCTGGCATCCCGACCGCCGGCCTGGGCCAGCGTCGGGCGTCCACCGCCGCTGCCGCCGACCACCGCGGCCACGGGCCGGATGAGAGCGCCGGCATCCAGGCCCCGCGCCACCAGATCAGAGGTCACGGCTGCCACGAGCTGTGGCCGGCCGTCGATGACACTCCCCAGGACAATCACACCGGAGCCCAACCGGTCACGCAAGAAGTCGATGCGCTCGCGAAGACCCTCCACGTTCGTCGCCTCGACCTGCGCCGCCAGGACGTTGACGCCATCAAGCGAAACGGATTGGCTGAGAATGGATTCGGTCTCCTGCGACGCGATACGGCTGCGTAGCCGCTCGATTTCACGGCGCTGCGACTTCAGCTCGCTCAGGAGCGACTGAAGCCTTGGTCTTACCTCACTCAGTTCCTGGGCACCCAGCGTGCCGGCCACATCTTCCAGAAGCTTGAGTTGCTCGCGAACATGTCGTTCCGCTCCACGACCTGTCAGCGCCTCGATTCGCCGCAGGCCGGCGCCGACCGAGCTCTCGCCGGTGATCAGAAACTCCCCGATCTGCCCGGTGTGATTCAGGTGCGTGCCACCACACAACTCCCGGCTGTAGTCGTCGATGGTGACCATGCGCACCTGCTCGCCGTACTTCTCACCGAAGAGCATCATCGCCCCCTGGTGACGGGCCTCTTCCAGCGTGGTTTGCTTTGGCTGAACAGGCAGGTCGGCACGAATCCTGTCATTCACCCGCCGCTCGATCTCCGCGAGTTCCTCTTCGCTCAACGCTGAAAGGTGGGCAAAGTCGAAGCGCAGTCGATCCGGTGCCACCAGCGAACCCCGCTGTTGAGCATGTTTACCCAGAACCTCCTGCAGCGCTCTGTGCAACAGGTGTGTTGCGGTGTGATTGCGCATGATGTCCAGCCGGCGCTGCACGTCAACCTGCGCTTCAACCTCATCACCCTGAGCAACGGTGCCGGCGGCCACCCGACCATAGTGGACAATCAACCCCGTGATGGGGCTATGCGTATCCTCGACGACGATGGTCCCGCCCGGCGCGACGATCTGCCCGGTATCGCCCACCTGGCCGCCTGCTTCAGCGTAGAACGGCGTTCGATCCAATACGACCTGGATCTCATCCCCCTCAGTCGCGCGCTCCACACGCTGACCGTCACGCACCAGGGCGATCACGCGCGCGCGGCTAACCTGCGTGGTCTCGTAGCCCAGGAATTCTGTTGGCGGAAGTTCGAGCCGGCGGTAGGTTTCCTCCTCTTCGCCGACACCGAACTTCATCGCCGCTCGCGCCCGCTCACGCTGCTTTTCCATCTCCCGTTGATAGCCGGCCCTGTCCACAGTCATGCCGTGTTCTTTGGCCACATCTTCCGTCAGATCCACCGGGAAACCAAAGGTATCGAACAGCCGGAACGCGTCCTTCCCCGGCACCTCGGGGTTGCCCTGGGCTTTCAGATCAGAGATGATGTCACCCAAGATGCGCAGGCCGGTGTCCAGCGTGCGCTCGAAGCGTTCCTCCTCAGCCGTGATGACCTGCTTGATCCAGTCTTCCCGTTCGTGGAGTTCGGTGTAGTGACCGCCCATAGTCTCGATCACGCTGTCGGATACCTGGGCCAGGAAGGGTTCGGTGAATCCGATGAGTTTGCCAAACCGCATGGCACGGCGCATGATGAGGCGCATCACATAGGAGCGTCCTTCATTGCCCGGCATCACGCCATCTGCAGCCAGGAAGGTCATGGCCCGGCTGTGATCTGCGATGACCCGGTACCCCACGATGTGCTCTTCGCGATCAACATCGGTATGTCCCAGAAGTTCCTGGACCCGATCCATGATGTTGGTAAACAGATCGGTCTCGTAGTTGCTGTACACACCTTGAAGTACAGCCACCAGCCGCTCCAGCCCCAGGCCGGTATCGACGCCGGGGGCCGGCAGCCGGGTGCGGGTACCATCACTCGCCTGATCGAACTGCATGAAGACCAGGTTCCACAGCTCCAGCCAGCGGCCACAGTCATTGTCCAGCAGGACACTGCAATCATCCCGGCCACAGGTGCAGTACTCCGGGCCGAAGTCGTAGTGGATCTCGCTGGTGGGGCCGCACGGCCCGACATCGGCCATCATCCAGAAGTTCGTCTTGTCGCCCATGCGATAGACGCGCTCGGGCTCCACGCCAACTCCATTGACCCAGAGGTCATACGCCTCGTCGTCATCTTCGTAGACGGTGTAGTACAACCGCTCCGCCGGAATGCCATAGACATCGGTCAGCAACTCGTAACCGAAGTGAATGGCCCCCTCTTTGAAGTAGTCACCGAAGGAGAAGTTGCCCAGCATCTCGAAGAAGGTGTGATGACGAGGTGATGGACCAACGTTCTCCAGGTCGTTGTGCTTACCGCTCACGCGCATGCACTTCTGAGCTGTCGTCGCTCGCCGATAGCCCCGATCCTCCAGGCCCAGGAACGAGTCCTTGAACTGGACCATGCCGGCATTGGTGAACAGCAACGTCGGGTCATCCGGCACCAGCGAAGAGCTCCGGACGCGGGTATGCCCATGCTCTTCGAAGTACTTCAAGTATTTTTCGCGTATTTCCGCACTTGTGATCATTACTTTCACCTCATCGGATTGTATCGAAATCAGGCCGAGAAGTCAATCCCAGAAACGAAAACGCCCGTCCGCAAGGACGGGCGTTCTGCCCGTGGTACCACCCTGATTCGGCACATAGTGATAGAGATAGTGATAGAGATAGTGAGCACACCACCATCGCTATCCCAGTCTCCGTCAAGAAACTACCGCCGCACTCTACGAGGCGCTGACCGTCTGACAGTCAATGCCTCGGCCCGGTTAACGGTAGGCTGCCGGCACGTCTTGGAAGAGGAGCCAAAAAAGGTCCCCCGTCTAGCCTTCTGGCTCGGGTATCTCCTCTGCTCGTAATTACTCAGCCACTTCGCGCGCCTGGCGAATGAATTCGCGGCAACACCTGCAAAACCGGCCTACGCCGGTTGGGCTTCCAGTCGGTGAAGGCCGACTTCGCAGCCGTAGGCGCGGTTTCAACCGCCGGCTGGGTAGTTACCTCTGCTCCCTCTTTTTCGACGGCGTCTCGGGGGTGGCTTTCGGTCGGACCTGACGCACCGGGCTCGCACCCTGCCCCGGCTCGCTGAGGCCGGCCCCCCGACCTACTTCGTCCCCGTCATCGACGTTGGGTTGTTAGAATTGTTAGAACTTTACTCAGAATTGTCAAAAGATTGGCCATAATTATACCGACCAGCAC
>CAZHMV010000044.1:0-3761 GCA_964532665.1 uncultured Anaerolineales bacterium | reverse complement strand
TTAGAACTTTACTCAGAATTGTCAAAAGATTGGCCATAATTATACCGACCAGCACTGATTTGTCAACCTCGGCACCACGGCCCAGGTTGAGTGCCCAGCAAAATCGCAATACCGCAAAACTTGCCATGAGCCTACGGAGCGAGGCGTCGGTCGAGTAGGCCGCAGGCCATATCGAGACCACTTCCCTGTTCTTATCCGTGTTTCTTTCTATCCGTGAGGAAAACGTGCTCTGTTTGAAAGGAATCGCCGGCCCCAAGGAATTCTAATACCCAGCATTAGTCACATTCGGTCGCCTCATGTATAATAGACCAAGTAGGCAACACACGCAAGCAGTGAGGAGAGAAATGTCCAAATCCATCGATGAACAGATTGCTATCCTGATGCAGGGAACCGAATACGGCAGCCAGGAGCTCCGGGACGCCATGGAGCGGGAGCTGCGGGAGCGGCTGGAGGAAGCTGAGCAGGAGGGCCGGCCTCTCAAAGTCTACCTGGGGGTGGACCCGCGCACCACCGATCTGCACCTGGGGCACACCGTGCCGATGCAGAAGCTGCGACAGTTCCAGGAACTGGGTCACGACTGCACCTTCCTGATCGGCAGCTTCACCAGCCTGATCGGGGACCCCAGCGATAAGGACAAAACGCGGCCCCAGTTGACGCCCCAGGAGATCGAGGCCAATGCCCAGACCTACGCCGAGCAGGCTTTCAAGATCCTGGACCGCGATAAAACGCGCATCCGCTACAACGCCGAATGGCTGAGCCCGCTCTCCTTCGCCGACGTCATCAATCTGGCGTCCAACTTCACGGTGCAGCAGTTCATGGCCCGCGAGAACTTTGCCAACCGCCAGCAGGCCGGCCAGCCCATCTTCCTGCACGAATTCTTCTACGCCCTGATGCAGGGCTACGACGCCGTCGCCCAGGAGACCGACGTGCAGATCGGCGGCACAGATCAACTGTTCAACATTGTCACCGCCGGCCGCAAGCTCCAGCAGGCCTTCGGCCAGAAGCCGCAGATTGCCATCATCGTGCCCATCCTGCCAGGCACCGACGGGAAGATCAAGATGAGCAAGAGCCTGGGCAACCACATCGCCATCGAGTTGCCGCCGGCGGAGATGTACGGCAAGGTGATGAGTCTGCCGGACGAGGTGATGATCCAGTTCTTCCAACTGGTCACCCGGTACGATCCGACCCAGATTGCTGCGATCGAAGCCGGCCTCCAAAGCGGCAAGTTGCACCCTCGGGACGCCAAGATGGAGCTGGCGCGCGAGATTGTGTCCATCTTCCACGGTGACGACGTGGCTGTGGAAGCCGAAGAGCACTTCAAGCGTGTCTTCCAGCAGCGCCGGCAGCCGGCGGAGATGCCGGAATACCATCTGACAGCACCGGCGAGAATCGTGGAGGTCATGGCCGCGGCCGGTCTGGCCCCGAGCAAGAGCCAGGCCCGCCGGCTGATCCAGCAGGGTGGCGTCCGCCTGGACGACGAGCACGTGACCGACATCGACGCCGAAGTCTCGCCCGACGGGAAACAGCACATCCTGCAAGTCGGCAAACGTCGATTCCTGCGACTGACCTGACCTTGAGTGTAGCGAAGGATCGGAGGCAATCACCAATGAACGAAGCGCGACCACAGCGTTGGCCATACATCCTGCTGGGGTGCATCGGTGGATTCGTCGGTGTGATATTTATATGCAGCGTCTTCTTCTTCGGAAGTTTTGCTTTGCTAGGCCGGCTGGCGTCGGGCGTCGAGCCTGCGGTGGGGGCGGCCGGCTTCCCAAGCGTGGGAACGGGGCCGGCGGTGGGGATCATTCGGGTCCAGGGTGTGATCCTGAGCGGCGAACCTTCCAGCCCCTTCACTACCGACGGAAACGCCTACTCGAAGCAGATCATCGACCAACTCCGCCAGGCCCAGAAAGACTCCGATGTCAGAGCGATCCTGCTCCGCATCAACAGCCCGGGCGGGAGCGTTGTAGGCTCCGATGAAATCTCCCAGGTGCTGCGGGACGAGATCGACAAGCCGGTAGTCGTCTCCATGGGCGAGTTGGCCGCGTCGGGCGGATACTACATCGCTGCCGGCGCCGACCGAATCATGGCCAACCCGGCCACTCTCACCGGCTCCATCGGCGTGATCGCCACGGTCATCAACACACAAGATCTGCTGAACAAGGTAGGGGTCGGTGTCACGGTCATCAAGAGCGGTAAGTTGAAGGATGCCGGCAGCGCCTTCCGCAAGATGACCCCCGAGGAACAGGCTCTGTGGCAGACGATCATCGACGAGGCATACGATCAGTTCGTCGGCGTGGTGGCCGAAGGACGATCCATGTCCCCCGAGCAGGTTCGCAAGTTGGCCGACGGTCGGGTGTACACAGGCCGGCAGGCGTTGGAGTTGGGCCTGATTGACGAGCTGGGCAACCTGCCAGATGCCATCCAGTTGGCGGCCGACCTGGGTGGCATCGAGGGGAAGCCACGGATCAAGGAGTATCGCCGGCGGCCGTCCTTCTGGGATGTGTTCATGTTCCAACTGACACGCCCGGTTCAGCCTTTCACGTTGAACAACTTCCTGAACCTGGATCGCCGGCTGGTTGTGCAGTATTTGTACGTGGAGCCGTAGGCCGGTCGGAAGGTTGAAGGTCCCAGGTTGAAAGTGGAGGCGCAGGAAGCACTTGACACATGCCCGATGTTGCGATCGGGCAGCCACTCAGGCCGGAGGCTGCTTGAGATCACGCCGTCGTTGACCCTCATCAGAGCGTGTACTATACTTGTCGCAAAAGTGAGGAGGTACCCATGTTACGACCGATCAAGAATACCTTTGCCCCCGCCGAATATCTGGCCATGGAAACAGTTGCAGAATACAAGAGCGAATACTACAACGGCAAAATCTATGCCCTGGCGGGAGGAACACCTGACCATAGCAAGATCGCATTGAATTTCGGTGCTGAACTACTCCGCCTCCTCGAACCCAAACCCTGCCACGTGTTCAACAGCGATATGCGCCTGTTTGTTGAGCGCAGCGGCTTGTACACTTATCCCGACGTGATGGTCATCTGCGGCAAGATCGAACTGGTCAAGAACCGTAATGACACCGTGACCAACCCCATCCTGCTTGTCGAGGTCCTGTCCGAGTCTACCCGCGACTATGATCGGGGCACCAAGTTCAATTTCTACAAACAGATTCCCACTCTGCAGGAATATGTGGTGGTCGAGTCTGAGAATCCGCATGTCGAGTGTTATCGGCGCACCAGGGGCGACCAGTGGCTGATCGAAATGTACGACGATCTGGACGCAACAGTGACGCTCGAGTCCGTCGCGTGCGAAATTCCGCTACAGCGGATTTATAGCAAAGTGTCTTGGCTGAGTTGAAAACGCAACAAACCGAGTGTTCAATGAGCAAAACAATCACCATCCGCGAGACACGAGCCACCTACTCTGTCCCCATTGATGAGACCGCTTTGGACGAAGGGCCCATCATCGTGGAACGCCAGGACCGACCGGTGGCGGTAATCATCAGCCCCGAGGAGTACCAGGCTTTCCAGGAGTGGAGAGATGGACAAGCCTGGCTTGAGGAACAACTGCGCCCTCTGGAGCCTGAGAGAGAAGCCTTCCAGCACCTCCTGCCTAAGTTGCTCAAGACTCACCGTGGCCAGTTTGTGGCCATTCACGGTGGTCAGGTCATTGATACCGATGCCGATAAGGGGGCACTAGCCCACCGTGTATTGATCAAGTCCTACCAGCCCGTCTATATCGAGGAAGTCAGGGAGCAACCGCAG